>NZ_QTNH01000030.1:0-6639 GCF_003603515.1 Bacteroides sp. AM32-11AC
TGGCAAGGTCATACATTTCACTAGACATATTGGTCTGCGCATAGCTCATGTTTAATCCCAATAAAAGACCGATAAGGCACAAATAAAATTTATTCATACTTTTATGATTTATTTAATTGTAATTAACTCTATAAACTTTATGCATTATTTATTGATATCCTGGATTCTGCTTTAAATTCGAATTTTCTGTCACATGTTTACGCTGTAAAGGCAAGTAATAATGATGTTCAGCAAATAACCGCTTTGCATTCCCTTGACAATTCTCAATCAGATAACCAAATGTGTTTCGCTCTTTTATATAATAAGCCTTCAAACGATGGAAGACACCTGTAAGTTGTGTATGGGCAGTACGCCATCTGCGTAAGTCCCAAAAACGGATACCTTCAAAAGCCAATTCTATCCTCCGTTCATGCCGTATTTTCTCCAAATCAATAGAAGTATGTTCAGGCATACCTGCCCTCTTTCGTATCTCATTGACAGCCACCCTTGCTTCCTCAATCCGATTAGCACCACCTAACTCAAAAGCAGCTTCTGCCAAATTTAGATAAATCTCACCCAAGCGATAAATAATAAAATCAGTATCAGACATGCCTCCTCCAGGAATTCCTCTCTCTTCTTTCAAATATTTTTTTACACAAAATCCGGTTTGAGTAGCACCTGCCGCTGTGTTATTCACATCTTTTCCTCTTCCAGACAAACTATTATCTCTCTTATCTGTGTTTATATTACTTTTAATAGTAAAATAATGCGTTTCCACAGGGGTGTCAATCCAAAAAGCTTGATTATACAAAATTGTAGCATGAAAGCGTGGATCTTTATCTTTATATAGTTCTTTGGTATCTATCTCTTGATTGTAATTTATAGAGCTTCCAGGAGTTCCATCTATAAATTCATAAGCATCTATCATTTCTAAAGTCGGGTTTGTGATACTGGCAATCCAAGGTTTATAAGATATTGGTTGGTTATTGTAATCATAATCTTGTCCCAAATCCTTTTGAGTAAATTTTTTAGCCCAAATAACCTCATTGTTGTCTTTTTCTAAAAACAAATATTGATAATTTTTACTCTTGTCATCATATTTCTTGAATAAACTGAACCCACCTTCTGCTAATATTCTTTTAGAAGCTTTGTAAGACTCCTCGAAGTAAAAATCTGCATCTGTAACAGGTACTCCTAAAATACCATCCAAATCCATCTTTCCATAACGGGCAATACTACCTGCATACAACATAGCACGGCTCTTTAAAGCCAATGCAGCAAAGCGACTGACACGTCCTTTATTCGCTGCGTCATAAGAAGGAGGTAAAATATCAATGATTTCATCCAACTCTTTACGCACAAACTCATATACTTCTTTCTCTGTATTTCTGAAAGGATATATATCTTCGTCTCCTATTTGCTGAGGTTCAGTGATAATAGGTACACCACCCAATCTCATGGCAAGGTTAAAATAATGCAGTGCTCGCAAAAAGCGACATTCAGCCATACGACGATTTTTAAAATTCTCATCCAGAGTACTATTTTTCATATTTAACAAGAATTCATTATATCCACGTATAACATTATAACTCCACATGCCAATATAATAATCATCACTTATATTATCCGGAGTTATTATTCCCAAAGTAAATGTATTCAGTAATGAGCTCCACCCAAAACAAGTGCGAGCTTCATCTGTAATCACATTTAATTTACATTGACCATCAAAAACTCCATTTACATTAGTTACCCCATATAAGTGGGTCAAATTAGCATCTGCTAAATTTTCATCATTCCATACTGTTGCATCCGAAATGATATCAATAGGTTCTTTATCCAAAACATTACATGAATTGGTTAAACTTGCTAAAAGCAACAAAACAAAATATCGCAATTTCATATTTTATTCATATTAAAAATTCATACTAACTCCCGCAGTGAATGTTTTTACCTGTGGATAATACCAACCGTTTTTCGTATCTGATTCTGGATCTTTATATTTCACATTTGTAAATGTCAATAAATTATTTCCACTAAGAAATAATCTAAGATTATTTATCCCAGACTTTTGAGTCCAACTTTTAGGAAATGTGTAATTTAATTGTATATTCTTTAGACGAATGTAATAAGCATTTTTTTGTACCCAAAATGTGGATTGATATGTATTTGGATGTCCTTTTGAAAACCTTGACCGAGGTAATTCTGCATTAGGGTTCGGATTATCTTCTGTCCAACGTTTTTCCCAAAAAGCATAAGGGGTCATATTATCTCCAAAAGGCATTACAAACTGATCACTATTGAATACAGAATAATTAGAAGCACCTTGAAATAAAACATTCAATGACCAATTCTTATAAGTAAAATCTCCATTCAATCCGAAAAATATTTCCGGATTGGCATTTTTACCTATCTGTATTTCGTCTTTCCAATTGATAACTCCATCTTTATTTTGATCCACATAACGAATATCGCCAGGCTTGATTACATTATTATTTGCTCCATTAGTAATGTCTGCCCAACCATCAATTTCTTCTTGCGAAGAGAATAATCCGTCAGCTTCATATCCCCATGCAATGTTAGTCCATTTTCCTGTGAGGTCGTATCGATGCTGTTGTTCCGGATCTGTACGCTCTACCTCGTCGTAATGCACCCATTTAGAGCGTGCCCAAGAAACATTTGCACGAAGATCATAAATCAAATCACCGACTTTGTTAGCGTGTCCCAACATCAATTCAAATCCACGGGTATTTTGCTTGTTGATATTTTCTTCTGGCAAGGAGGCACCAAACGTGCTGGGCAGGCTCTGTGCCCGGGTGGCTAACATTTTGGATTTCAAACGATAGAACACATCAAATTCTGTGTAAAACTTACGGTTAAAAATTGAATAATCAACACCAATGTTGTAAGTCGTAGTTTCTGCCCAACTTGCATTCTTATTTGCAAGTCCTTTGGATTTTAATCCCTTATTAATAGCTTCTCCTGTATCAAAAATATAACTATTTCCAAACATATACCCTGTTAGATAATTAAAGCTTACATTTGCTTCATCTCCAGCTTGACCTACAGAGAAACGTAATTTCAAATTATCTACATTTCTTAGGTTTTCTTTAAAGAAAGGCTCTTCGCTGATGCGCCATGCGGCAGACACTCCTGGGAAAAATCCCCAACGGTTACTTTTATAAAATTTGGCAGAACCATCTACACGTCCTACAAAATCAACCAAATAACGATTTTCATAACCATATCCTAACTTAAAGACATACGACATACGTCCACCTTCTGAAGCTCCTCCTCCATTATTTTTATTTTCATCCGAACCAGCAAACATTTCATCTACTTCCGTAGAAATAAAACCTTCCCGGTAAGCAAAAAAGTTATCATTTTTACTAGCTTGCGCTTCCACCAAAGCCAAACCTGTGATATGATGCTTTTCGGCAAAAATACGGTCATAATTCAATTTGAACATTGAATACCATAACCAATCTTTTGCATATTCTTCTCTTAATGAATTCTTTCCACCATTAAATGTTCCTATTACAGTATATTCTTCTGTATCATAATTATAGTCATGATAGTCAAAGCTTGTATTAAATGTCTTGACAAAGTTGTTATTTAAACGATAATCAAATTTTCCATCAGCCGACAATCCTTTCACCCATTTATTAAAGTTTAAATTTGCAGAAAAAGTGCCTCTTACTGAGCTAAAATCTGTATCTGAATATCCTGAATAATCACGTTCTGATATAGCTAAAGGATTTCCCCAGCGTCCATCATAACCGGGATTTGTCGGTTTAGAAGAATCCGGCCAATAAGCTGGTACAGTGGGATGAGCTGCCTGAACAGCTTGCATAATCACATCCATACCTCTACCTGGTCTTTCTCTATACTCCAACCTTCCACTAAAATCTGCAGAAAGACGCAATACCGAGTTTATCTGTGCATCAATGTTAGAGCGGAAACTAATTCTATTAAAATTAATATCATCTGATCGCAGCAAACTTTTCTGGTTCAAATAACCTAAAGACAAGAAATAAGAGACTTTATCTCCACCTCCACGAACACCCATATTTATATCATATTTGGGAGAAATACTTTTCAAAGTCTCTTTTCGCCAATTAGTATTTGGATAACGGGGATCTGTGCCTGCATAAAACTTTGCTACCTCTTCCGGTGTATAAGTAGGATTATCTCCGTTAACAACATTTGCTTCGTTCATCAATTCTGCATATAAACCTGAACTTGCCATTTCAATAATTCGTGTAGGAGCAGAGAATCCGGCATTGACATTTAAGTTAAACTTGGGTGCTCCTTTCTTTCCTCTTTTAGTAGTAACCAAAATAACACCATTGGCAGCTCGGGAACCGTATATCGCAGCCGAAGCATCTTTTAGAATTGAAATGTTTTCAATCTCATTGGGATCCATATAACCGAAATCTTGTTCGATACCGTCTACTAACACCAATGGAGTCCCGAAACCACGAATATTTAAAGTTGCACCATCAGCACCGGGTTGTCCCCCTCGGTTCATAACCTTTAGTCCCGGAACCAGACCGGCCAAAGCCGACGTGACGTTTCCTACAGCCTTTGAAGCCAACTTATCGCCTTCTACCGATCCTACGGCTCCCGTCAAGTTCACCTTTTTCTGAACCCCGTATCCGACTACGACCACATCGTCCAAAATTTCAGAATCCGGTTCCAAACTTACATTTAGAGATGCTTGTCCTTTATAGGTGATTTCTCGGGTCCGGTAACCGACGTATGAGAAGACAATGGTCTGGTTTCCCCGAGGGACTTCGATTCTGTATTTTCCGTCCGCGTCCGTAGCAACGCCGATAGTGGTACCCTTGACCAGGACATTGGCACCGATGGCGGGCAGTCCCTGCTCATCCAGCACCACTCCAGTAAGGGTTCTTCCCTGCAACACCTCTTTCTTTCCGGCTTGTACCGCACTTGTGATAAAACAAGCTAAAAACAGCAGAAGAAGCCATGTTTTGATTGCATTTTTCATAATGTTGACAAATTAAAAATTAGTAAAATAAATTAAAAGGTTATTTTCTCGTAGAATTTTGCCTGTTTACCTTTCTATCCAATAGTCTGGCCATTTTTTTAACTACTTTCGGATATTTGTTGTAGACATTCATCGTCTGATATGGATCCTTCTCAAGGTTGTACAATTGTCCTTTGGGGGCATCCGGTTTTACCTTCGCATTCTCGATATCACTGTTCACCTGATGGGTCAACTGGAATACAGCAGCACCGCCAAAGGCATGATCCCCTATCTTCTTCCCGCCGAAACCGCCACCGTTGCGGGCAGGAATATACACCCATTCATCCTTGCGGATAGACATGTGGCGTTTACTGGAAGGACAAATAATGATGTGGTCCCTAATCTGCCTTTTCGGATTCCCTACAAAAGCGGGAAGCATGTTGAAGCTGTCGGGACCGTCACCGTCCTTCAGATCATAACCGGCCAATGCCGCCAGTGTGGCCAGCAGGTCGACATTGCTCAACAACATGTCCGAGGTACTTCCCGCAGGCACTTTTCCCGGCCACCTCACAATCATGGGAATCCGGTGACCGCCCTCCCAGGCCTCAAACTTGAAACCAAGCAGTTTCCCGCTCATGTGGTGGCCGCGCCGCCATGCCTCCTGGCCGCCACGGTTCATCATGGGACCATTGTCGCTGGTAAATATGAACAGGGTATTGTCAGCCAATCCCTCCTCTTCAAGCGTCTTCATGATTTCCCCGACAATCCAGTCCAGTTCGTGGATGGAATCACCGTAAGGACCGGCTTCACTGCTGCCCACAAAACGTTCGGCGGGTGTAAAGGGGTGGTGAATATTAGTCGTCGCATAATAAAGGAAGAACGGTCCGTCCTTATGTCCCCTGATCCATTCCACAGCCTTGTTTTTCAAGGTAGTACCCACTTCACGGTCTTTGTACAGACGGTGGGCGGCAACGGCACCTCCGATATCCTTCAAACCGAATTTCTCGTCAAACTCGGCAGTCTCGGCACGTTCGCCTCTCACAAAAGGATCATCCGGAGTATACCCGACCACGTGATGGTTTTCCACATATACAAAAGGCGGATGGCTGTTCAGAATGGGCACACCGAAATAATAGTCAAATCCAAGTTCCAGAGGCCCGGGGTAGAGTTTCTTGTTCCAGTCCATAGGCTTCTCGGTCTGAAATCCCAAATGCCACTTCCCGACAATGGCCGTTGCATATCCTGAACGTTTCATCACATCGGCTATGGTAGTACGGGCGGTATCCACATGCAATACCTCATTCAAAAAGATAGGTGCCCACATGTCATTACGGCAGGGATATTCACCGGTAATCAACCCATAGCGCGAAGGGGAAGATACTGCCGATGAAGAGTGGGCATCCAAAAAACTACGCCCTTCTGCAGCCAGACGGTCGATATTCGGAGTCTTCACTTTGGTGGCCCCATAGCATCCTATATCCCCGTAACCCAGGTCGTCGACATTCAGGATGATGACATTGGGTTTGGCTTTCTCTGCGTTGTCGTGTCCTGCATAGGCACATAGCGGCAGGACACCAAGTCCGAGACTTAAAGGAAAAATTTTATTCATATTCATAATAATTAGATTATTTGATGGTTTCAGCAAGTTTTGCCAGTTCAAGATATTTCTTGTA
>NZ_QTNH01000031.1:0-4775 GCF_003603515.1 Bacteroides sp. AM32-11AC
TAACCTTGTGTTCCTACGAAAAATTTAACGGACTATTGTTGAAATTATCTTTTCCTACTGCAGTATATTCATACTCACGATACGCTTGAAGATATGGATCCCATTGCTCCCTTATCGTACCATCCAATGCTGCTCCCCATGAATTTCCGGCATCTTTGTCATATTTATTATTAGTACCGCGACCATACATGGACTGTTTTTCCGGTATAGCCAAAAATCCTGCTGAAAACATTGTGTTAGAAGCCAAAGAAATACTGATAGGCTCCTTATTCTCAGCACCGCTTTTTGTTGTAATCATCACAGCACCGCTTGCTCCCCGGTTTCCGTACAAAGCTGAAGCCGTTGCACCTTTCAAAACACTAACGGATTCAATGTCGTCAGCAACAATATCCCTCATCGTCATATTTGCATAGGGTACTCCATCAATAACAATCAAAGGATTTTCTCCACGTATTGCAAGAGTGGGCGCTGCTGCAAAATCTGTGGAATTTTTCACCAGCAATCCGGCTACCTTTCCTGTCAAAGAAGTTGAAACATCAACACCTGCCACTTTTTGCAAAGTTTCACTTGTTACTTTTTGAACAGAATAGCCCAACGCTTTTTCCGAACGTTTTATGCCAAGTGCCGTAACCACAACTTCTTCAAGCATTTCGCTGTCTTCTGCTAATATAATTTTCGACAAACCCTTGTCGCTGGCTTTCAAGTACAATGTTCTGTAACCGATATATGAAACTGTAATTTTAGCATTCGCAGGAACACCAGACAAGATATATTCTCCCTCCACATTAGTTTGTTCCCTGCGGGGTTCCTTCTACCGATACAGTGGCTCCAATTACAGGCTCTCCTTTTTCATCCAATATAATACCTGATATTGTTTTTGTCTGCTGCTCAGTTGGTATTACTTTAGTACTGACAGCTATTGTATTATTAACCCTATTGAAATATAATTTTGTTTGGGAAGTTATTTTGTCCAGCACTTGCGTTAAAGTTGCGTCATAAACATCTAATGAAACTTGTGGAACCTTGCTGATGACTTCTTGATCATAGAAAAACTTAAAATTTGTAAGTTCTGTAAGTTGATTGAATACTTTTTCAACACTCTCATTCCGAACCTTTAAGGTAATGCTACTCTCTTTCAAATTTTGAGCAGACAACGATGATATTCCCAAACAATATATTAGTAAAAAAGCTAAAAACAGAATGCTATTTTTACATTTTCCTTTTGATGTAGGAAGATTATTCATAAATTTGTGCGTTTTAGTAATTGAATTTGATTAATTAAAACAAAGGAGTAATACGCGATACGTTATTCACATGGGTCGAGACAAATGAATATTCGTCCGGATTACGGGAATAGGGGCTGCTCTGAGAGATGGCTCCTATTTTTTGGAGAAAAGGCTAAGTAGGTGCTTTCATTTTTATCAATATTATTATTTCTTTATCATTATAGTTCTCAAGAGAACTATTTGGGGATATCCATATTTATTATACACGAATGCAGAAATGGGCTAGGGTTTCATTAACAATATTTATTATTTATACAATAACACTTGGTTTCCTTCTTTCTTATATCGAATACCACTGGTATATTCAATGGACTGAAGTACAGCTTCTAAATTTTTGTTGTCATGTTCACCCGAAATCAAATTATTGAATTCTTGTCCTTCAGCAAATGTAATCCTGCAATTGTACATACGTTCCAACTCTTTGGCCACATCACGTACTGGAGTACTACTGAAACGCAAGCTTCCTTTTCGCCATAAAGCCACTGAATGTCCATCACGCCCCTTGCTATAATCACCGGAAACGGTATTAACAAGGACCCGTTCTTGAGCTTGTAGCCGCATCATAGCTTCAGGCAAATCGACTTGTACCTTACCACTTTCTACTTCTACATATACAATTTCATCTGAAAAATAAGATTTCACATTAAAACAAGTACCCAATACACGAACATCGAAACGTTGTGTATCAACAATGAAAGGTTGTTTTTTATTATGTTGGACGCGGAAATATCCCTCACCTTCCAATTCAACCCTACGTTCTTTCTGCGTAAAATGGTTAGGATAACGAATACGGGAGCATGAATTCAGAACCAGTTGTGTACCATCCGGGAGACAAATGTGTTTTCTTTCTCCATAAGAAGTGAACGCTTCTATATAGAACACAGATTGTTCGTCCGCATAATTCCAATATTTAATACTTCCCCAAAGTAAACATACTATTGCTGCCGTGCCTGCTACATAAGTGGCAACACGACGAAACCAAATACGTTTTCTGTGTTCTACACGTTGTAAAATCCGGCATGCCTCCTTTTTATATTGCTCACGTTCTAAATCGGTACATGTCTGTTGCAAAGCAGATTCTTCCCAAACATCAGAAGCAAATGTCTTTAACGCATTATCATGCTTTGAAGAATGAATTTCATTCATCAGTTTGAAAGCTTCTTGTTTTGTGTACAAATTATCCAAATAACGACGTATTAATAAATCTGCCTTTTTCATCTTCTTTTTTAATTTGAAGTAAACATATCAAAAGCTACATCTTGTTTATACATTACACACCAAGTAAAAAAGAGTAGGGTCTATTTGTGCTTTTTTAACCTTTCCTTCTATAGTCAATAAGGTGCCAGCTTTTCGTATAGTGCACTATAATCCCAAGCAGACGAACAGTAGAATGAGATCTGTACCGACCATAAAGTTCTTCTTTAAATAGAAACGGAGAGTTCTTAGTGAAGTGGAAATCGACTCCTGTACAGTATTGACTGAAATGCCCAGCACATCAGCAATTTCTTTATGAGACATTTGCTGTTCACGGCTCATCTCAAAGATTTTACGCTGGCGAGGTGTCAATTGCTGCATGGCACATGAAATAAGTTGCTTCAAATCATTCGCAAGAATCTCGTTTTGGGTATCGTTACTATAGTCCACAGCCTGCTGTAAAATCTGTTCCTTCAATTTGTCTTGATTTACTAAATCACGCAATTGGTTCAAGATTCGGTTACGGACAATCGTATAAAGATAAGAAGAAAAAGAAGCATCCGGATTAATAAAGCGACGACCTTGCCAAATAATAGTGAAAGCATCTTGAAATACATCTTCGGCATACTCACGTGACTTTAAGAAACGCATTGCAAAGTATATCAAACGATTCTTATAAGCTGCATAAAGTTCGCAAAATGCATCTTCATTTCCGTCTATCAAACGAAGAACAAGCGAACGTTCATCATTAGGAGGTCCTGCTACGTACATATCTTTTTCTTGGTTTTAGATTACAAAGGTATCTAATAGATATTACAAATCTATGTAAAATTCAGGAAAGGAAAAAATAAATGAGAAATAAACCCCGTAGGTTTTCATATCTTCCCAATAACTTGATTGGATAGGTCTATTATAATCCAACTAACTAATCGGACACATTAAAGAATATCATCATCAGATAAAAAAACAAGGGCGTATCCCTAATGATACAACCCTTGGAAAGTTTGTCTACCTTGCTTATTGCAACTTTACACCCTTTTTTCAATTTACTTCCAAGTCATCCTTGGAAGGTAATTCTGGAAAAGTCCGATGCGGCTCTTGCTGATACCAAAAAGCTACAGACGAAATGTCACTTCTCTGTGCCAAATATCTTCTGTCAGCTCTCCAACCGAGGTCTTGAATAGTCACTTTCAAATCCTTTTCAAAACGTATCGGATCAGTAATATGCCACCGGTACATACCGAAACGCTGGTTGGCGCGATAAGTACCATCAGGTCTGATTACTTGGTGCAATCCTGCATAAGGAGTGGAAAACTCTATGTACTTTCCTCCGCGATCGAAGTTATAAGAACCGCAGAAATAATCTTCGGTACCTGTACCGCAAATGGTCGGGAACTGCTTGTCACCATCCATGAAGAACTTGATTTCGCCTTCACCCCACCATCGATTGTTGTTCACTTGCCATGCCATATAGGTACCTACATAATGCCCCTTCCCTTTGATTCCGTCTACAATGGTGTAGACATCCTTATAAGGCACCGGATTGGTGCGGCGGAACTGTGCGTGGAAATAGGCGGCATCCTCAGGAACTTCCGTCAGGCTATAATCTATCTGATAATAAAGCCTCATCGGGGCATCCGCCAAGTTTTCCATCGTTATTTTGCATTTTTTGCGAAAAGGCATCTGCCAATAACTGTTGAACGCACTTCCCGGATTTACGCATACAGCCAGTGAGTTTAGATGGGCATACTCTCCCCATCCCATACCGAAGAAGTCTCCCACCGGACATTCTACCGAAGGCTCTTTTTCATCATCCCAATAAATTCTCAGAATAGAAAAACGCCAATTGCCCGTAGGAGTCATCCAAATGTGCTGGATGCATCCTGATTCATCGATTTCAGCCAAGGTGAATGTCTCTTTAGGATTGATAATGATGAACGGGTTCACCTTCCATCCTTGTCCCAAATCACGGGCAGCATGACGTGCGTTGGCTACATTGCGCTCTTCATTTTTAGGGTCAGCCATTCCCCCTTTACCTTTCTCCCCCGTAAAATTTTCAGGGCTTATCGAACGTGTTTTTGCGTCCGATAAGCGGTAAAGATTACCCATACTGCTATCGATACCATTAAATTTCTCTTGTGAATTTGCCCAAGAAAACAAGCAAAGGCACATGATTGTCATTAAGATTTTTTGTTTCATGATGTTTTGAAATTATAATAGATAATAATTATTATTCGTCCCCCCAAAGGTCCGTTTTGTTCCCCTTGTTCTTTCTCCATTCATGACGCCATTTGT
>NZ_QTNH01000032.1:0-4189 GCF_003603515.1 Bacteroides sp. AM32-11AC
GCTGTAACCTTTGCTTGCAATTCTTTCCCTTCCAGTTCTTCATCTCTGAACTGTGGTTGATAGACCGGGTAGAACCTAAACCCGGTCACCTTGCTACGTTTGTTGTTTGGGTTTTCACGCACTTTCACGTAGTTGAAAGTGTATGGGCAGCTCTCATCAAGCGCAGCCTTTGCTGGTTTCAAAACTCTTTCCTCAAAATGATCTATTCTGTCTTTTCCGTTCTTGTCCTTGTATTTGTCCGCAGGTATGCCAAGACGGTCTTTCAAGTTTTCAAGGGATATATCCAAAGGGTACACCTGCCCACTCATTAACATGTAAAACCTAAGGGAATACCCAGTAGGTAGCGCAAGAGCCTTGTTTAACTCAAATTCTCTGTACCCCTTGGCGAACTTGGTAAACACATCCCAAAGGTCGTTAGACACACGAAAGGTTATAATGCCAGTGCGTTTTTTATATTTTGGGTTAGATATAAATCCGCACTTCCACCATTCCTCGTCATCTTCGTAAGTAAAAAAACGTCCTGCCAAAGAATCGAGTGCGGCTATGATTTCATTGTAATCACGTCCGGAAAAAATAACGTCAGATACATGCATTTGTGCATCAACATCCCAAAGTCCATGCTCAAACTTGCGTTTCGTGCCTGCATAATCTTTCAGTTTTACTCCCTTTAGTTCAGCTTGGCACGCTTCCAGTATGCGAAGAACTATTCTTTGTTCGTGTATGGACATGTCTTGCTGTTTTGACCATGTATATACCCATGAAACAACAACATCTTTATTCTTGGTAATAGGTAGTTTCTTTTTCATAAACGATTGATTTGCTGCAAATATACACAATCCCCACATTAAAACAAAAAAAGAGGGGTAAAACTCCCAAAGTGTGGGGACTAATTTACTTTTAAACTCCCAAAGTGTGGGGACTAAACTCCCAAAGTGTGGGGAAACACATGTTCTAATCCCTTTATTTATGGGCGTTTGCGAAGAAGTGATAGAGCATATTACAGACGATGCTTATAACAGACAAGGGGAATTTATAGAGCTAAGTGGTTGATTTACTGTCGGAAAAAGAAAAACGATAGGGAAAAAGAGCAAAGCAAAACCAACCAACGGGCGGTAGGATTGGAAACGGGTTTTTATGGCGTGTACACGTTTGTGTACAAAATGTTTGTATTTTATTGAAATATAGCTATCTTTGTGCTGAATTTAAAAGCAAACAGATATGGAAGCATTATCAGTAAGAGAATACCGTAACAACCTCGCAGCGTCTTTCACCAAAGCTGACAATGGCGAGCAGGTACTAATTCGCAGGAAAAACGAGATTTACGCTTTGGTAAAAGTTGGTCGTGAAGATTTGATGATAACCCCGGAGCTGCAAGCAAGGATTGACAAGGCAAGGGAAGAAATCAAATCCGGAAAGTGTGTTACCCTCAAAAGCAGTGAGGATATTGACGCTTATTTCGATAGTCTATGATGTACACAATTAGGGTTTCCGACGGGGTGGATAAGGTGATTGCCAAATGGAAGAAATCAAACCCCAATTTGTTCAAGAAGTATAAGAAAATCTACAAAGAATTGTTAGAGCACCCTAAGACTGGGCTTGGGCATCCCGAAGCGTTAAGGGGCGGTGGGGATATTACATGGTCTCGACACATTACCGCCCATGACCGGATAATCTATGACATTTACGAGGAAGTGGTAGAGGTCTACATCTTGGAGGTAGAGGGGCATTACAACGATAAATGATAAAACTGTTATGGTCGAATATTGTGTTTACTGGTTAGAGAACGGCGAGCCTATGCACGAGGTGTTCTCTTCTCTTGCCGCCGCCGAGATGTACTCATGTGCGATAAGAGGGAAAGAAAACATTGAATGGGTGGAGGTGTCCGAAGAAGAAACCATTGATTTGGACGAACTGGAAGACATGTTCCCGGATGACTTCTGCGGCGTGTAATCCCCTTGGGTAGAAATGGGGTAGAATTTGTTAGGCTGTGGGGGATTTTCTAACACGCCGGGGCTTTTTGCTGGG
This sequence comes from Bacteroides sp. AM32-11AC, assembly GCF_003603515.1. Taxonomy (NCBI): domain Bacteria; kingdom Pseudomonadati; phylum Bacteroidota; class Bacteroidia; order Bacteroidales; family Bacteroidaceae; genus Bacteroides; species Bacteroides sp. AM32-11AC. The sequence continues at coordinate 2,026 of NZ_QTNH01000032.1, forward strand.
CGGTTGGCGTGGATGTATTCCCATGCGGCATGTGTATATATAGCAAGAAGTGTCCTTGTCGGACAATTCTTGCTTTTCTCGCTTTGCTCAAAAAGATTTTAAGATTACCTTTGTGGCATGGAACTAAGACGGAACGAAAAGATTACATTCCGGTGTACCGAACTTGAAAAGGACGCACTTGCGGAGCAGGCAGCCCGGTGCAGTCTAAGCGTATCGGAATACTGCCGGAGTTTGTCCCTTGGGGGGCGCCCAAGGGAGAGGTACACCGAGGAGGAACGGCAGCTTCTCCGGGACATAGCCCAGTTGAAAGGAACGCTCCAACGGCTGAACAACTACTTCGGTGGTCGCCAGTACCGGGAAGTGTTCGAGGAGAACCGGGCACTAATTACAGAGCTCAAAAAAATACTCTCACGATGATAGGGAAAGGGAAAAGCATATCACATGGTGTGGCGGCATTGGAGTACGACCTCGCCAAAGAGATAAACGGGCAGGCAGTAGCCACCGAGATAGCCCGGCATGAACTTTATGGGTGTACTGGTGCGGAAATGGTGCAGGAAATGAAACCGTATCACATTGATTTTCCGAACGTAAAAAACAACTGCCTGCGTTTCGAGGTCAGCCCCTCGATAGAGGAAAGCGCCACCTTTACGGATGCGGACTGGGCGGAACTTGGTAACGACTTCATGCAGCGCATGGGGTTGGCGAACCACCAGTACATCATCATCCGGCACAGCGGTACGGAGAGCAAGAAAGAGCAAGCCCACCTGCACATACTGGCAAACCGGGTTTCCCTTTCCGGGGAACTGTACCGGGACAACTGGATAGGGAAAAAGGCAACGGAAGCCGCCAATGCCATAGCCAAGGAACGGAACTTTGTACAGTCGCAGGACATTGGCAAAGTCAACAAAGCGGAAATCAAGGAAGCCATGGACGGCGTATTGAAGAAGATGCAGGGCTTTGACTTTACCAAATTCAAGGAAGAACTTGGTAAGAGAGGTTTTAAAGTCCGGGAAGCCAGGGCAAGCACCGGGAAACTTAACGGCTACTATGTCACAGCCCGAAGCGGTACGGAGTATAAGGCAAGCGAGATAGGGAAAGGCTACACTCTCGCCCATATCGAGCGGACACAAAGCAAACTGAAGTGCAACTCAATGAACATATCTCATGGAAACAAACTCACACCCGGAAGCGGCAGCTTCCAACGTTAAGCAGGGACAGTACAGCCCCCGGAAAAGAAAAGATACAACGCCAAGGGTAAACCCGCAGCTTGCGGTAGAACTGGTGTATCAAGAACTAAAGCGTGTTGAAGTCTATACGAAGCGCATAGAGGACGCAACAGCCCGAAAGGTACAAATAGACGGGAAAAGCCTTGAAAGTGCCGAAAATCGCCTAAAAAACGTGTTGGCGGACTTTGAACGGCAGGGGTACAGAATGAAAAACGGCGGTTATGTGGACAAACGAATTTCGTTCTACTCAATCCTTTGTGCTGTTATCTCCCTATTGTTCGCTTGTTTCATGTGCTATCTTTGGACGGATGCAGCCAAAGACCGGGACAACTACAAGCAGTATTATGAATACTACCAAGAGCAGGCAAGGGAACAAAAGGGGAATAAATAAACATCTAACTTTACGAATTATGGGAACAACGGAACACGAAGAACCCCGGTTCTTCTTCATACTGAACAAGGGTGCGAAGTCCGGCGGCGAAATCACCCATGCCGTCCTAAACGGTAGTATCGTTTCGAAGCCGGCAGGCTGGGACGCCTTTCATGGGCTTGCACTGGCGAGAGAGAAACTAAGCAGCGAGGAAATACAACAGCAGATGAAAGAACTTGGTGTAGAAATGGAAATCGTTCCTCTGATTTGACAAGATTACCCGGAGTGTTTCAGCCGGGTAATCTTGTTACTTATCCTTGATTTTCCCTTTAAGGGCGTTTATAATCCACCCTTTCGGATTGTTCTTTTCTCGTGATTTTCCGTTTAGGAGAGCCAGTTCTCCGATAAGGTCGGTTATCTTTTCTTGTGCCGTTATGAATGTCTCTTTGTTCCGGTTTATCTCTTCCGATGTGAAGCCGCAGGAATAACGGAGGTACTCGTACACATGGCTGTCTATCTGATATCGTGCTGTAACCTTTGCTTGCAATTCTTTCCCTTCCAGTTCTTC
>NZ_QTNH01000033.1:0-2259 GCF_003603515.1 Bacteroides sp. AM32-11AC
AACGAGGGGTATTTCTTTTTGAATCCGGCTTTTGGCTCTGAATTTCGGAATGGCCGTCCAAACCGAATTTCCCAGAGTATGTATATGCTTCCAGAGGCTGTCCAATATAATGGGATGAAAATCTCGTTGACAATATATAATGCAGCAATGGGAAACACTTATGGTTATACTTCAGTTGTAACAACAGATGGATTTAATGAACTTACATTTGAAAATAATGAATATCATTATTGCAATAAGATCGCTATATCAAAAAGCGGAGTATATGAGTTCATGTCATTAGGTGCAATATGGATTCTAACTAAAGGAACGGACGTAGCCTATTCTTATGCGGAATTGGAAGAACGTACTTACGAAGACCCAATTAATTAGCAAAATATTAAACAAAACGAGAATAAAAACAAAATGTTAAACCGGTTGTCGTTTTTATCCGAAAATGACGACCCTCAAAAGTACATGGGATATGATAGAGAAGGTTCTGATAACAGACACAAACGTGATAAATGCCATCACAAGGCAGCTCAATATAAAGAATATCAGGAATGAGATGTTCCCTACCTGGAGACTGACATTACAACCGGGGGAGGAATATGATTTGGGTACTGCTTATTATGGGGCATATCTGGTAAGAAATAGCGATTCTGGTGCGGCAGCTCTAATCATGGTGGGTGCCGGAGTATCATCCAATATACTGTTGAGCGATGGAAATAGCATTTCAACTGATTTTACCGCTGGAGGCAAAATCATATTGAATAAAAAAACGTCAAATGGCAATGTATATGTAAAAAATGGGAGAAGTACAGAAGCATATATAAATGTCATGCAGATAACTAATTATTAGCAGGGGTTATTCCCCTGCCTTCCTTACTCGTTCTCGATATAAATTGCTCAGTAACTTTTACTTTTATTGTGCTCATTGTTGTTTATTACTTATTTCCGTCATATCCTTTGACCCTCAAAAGTACAAGGGATATGATAGAGAAGGTTCTGATAACAGACACAAACGTGATAAATGCCATCACAAGGCAGCTCAATATAAAGAATATCAGGAATGAGATGTTCCCTACCTGGAGACTGACATTACAACCGGGGGAGGAATATGATTTGGGTACTGCTTATTATGGGGCATATCTGGTAAGAAATAGCGATTCTGGTGCGGCAGCTCTAATCATGGTGGGTGCCGGAGTATCATCCAATATACTGTTGAGCGATGGAAATAGCATTTCAACTGATTTTACCGCTGGAGGCAAAATCATATTGAATAAAAAAACGTCAAATGGCAATGTATATGTAAAAAATGGGAGAAGTACAGAAGCATATATAAATGTCATGCAGATAACTAATTATTAGCAGGGGTTATTCCCCTGCCTTCCTTACTCGTTCTCGATATAAATTGCTCAGTAACTTTTACTTTTATTGTGCTCATTGTTGTTTATTACTTATTTCCGTCATATCCTTTGACCCTCAAAAGTACAAGGGATATGATAGAGAAGGTAAACATAAGTCAAGTAATGAACCAGTGCCAGATAGTAACTGATGCAGACTATGTGTTTGTGGAAGAAGGAAATAGCCAGGGGAAAATGAAACTCAGTGTATTTGATTCGTTGTCCGAAGGGGTATTTATCATGTTCCATCGTAAGAGCGATAATTACCCGCTTATGGTTAAGCCGGACAAGTGGGCGAGCTATCAGAGTAGCGGCGAAATAGCCGAGGGCGTGGTAGTCGTCGAGGGCGGCAAAATCTTAGTCGTAGCACCTACCGAAACGTCGCTGCATTGGAGTAGCGCAGCCGTTAGCGGTGGAGGTAAGACCACAACCGACCGACTGACAGCGTTAGACGACTGGACGGGTAAGGCCAGCACCACAGCACAGATTACGCACGCCGAATGTAGCAGCGCAAGTTACGCACCGGGTTACTGCGCGCAGTACAGCCGCGTAAATGCAAACGGCAAAGGTTTGACCGCCGGGCGTTGGTGGTTGCCGTCGTTAGGTGAGTTGATGATGATTTACGCCAATATGCGTAAAATCAATTATGCGTTATCGCTTATCGAGGGCGCAACACAGTTATCCGAAACGTGGCACTGGAGTTCTACCGAGTTCAGCGCGGCCAACGCGTGGGGTTTGTACCTCACCAACGGCAGCGCGAGCAGCGACGCTAAGGCGGCGGGCACGAACAGAGTTCGCCCCGTTTCAGCATTTTTATATTAGATGGTTCTTGGGAATATAACTCTTTAACAGATACAAATCTTATAAATGAAAC
>NZ_QTNH01000034.1:0-459 GCF_003603515.1 Bacteroides sp. AM32-11AC
AACGAGGGGTATTTCTTTTTGAATCCGGCTTTTGGCTCTGATTTTATCAATGGTCGCCCTAATCGTATTTCTACTGCTGTATATATGCTACCGGATGCTGCTCAATATGCCGGAATGAAGATATCATTGACGATATACAAAGACTTAGCGAGCACATACGGGTATATATCAGTTGTCACTAAGAATGCGTTTAATGAAACAGCAGTCGTTGGTAGTGAAATGAAATATTGCAATAGAGCAAGTATATCTGGAGCCGGAAGATATGAATTTATATCATTAGGCAGTTTATGGTTTTTAGCAAATGACAATGGAGCTTCGTTTTCTTATGCTGATTTGGGTAATTATACTTATGAAGATCCTGTTAGCTAGAGAGAATAATATTAAACAAAACGAGAATAAAAACAAAATGTTAAACCGGTTGTCGTTTTTATCCGAAAATGACGACCCTCAAAAGTACAA
>NZ_QTNH01000034.1:469-977 GCF_003603515.1 Bacteroides sp. AM32-11AC
TGGAGTATCCATTTTCCTACCCTATCCTTTGACCCTCAAAAATACAAAGGTATGATAGAGAAGGTAAACATAAGTCAAGCCTTGAACAGCTTATCTGTTAAGGATGATGCAGATTTTTTCTATGGGGAAACAAGTAGTGAACCGGTGAAGATTAAGAAAAGCGACCTTAATTTGCAAATGAACAAAGCAAATATTGTTAAAGATGGAGACTTAAACAACCTTGTAGAAGCTGGAGAATATAGCGTATGGAATAATGTGGCAAACATTCCAACTAATAGCTTTTATTGGGTCAAAGTTATAGGTTCAGCTGATTTTGTACAAATAGCAATATCCTTTATCGACCTGAAAGAGTATAAGAGGTCACGAGTCAATGGTGTTTGGACTCAATGGAAATGATTTTTACTACTAAATAGAATATTTCCTAATACATTCTTTTTCATTCGTATCTTCTGACCCTCAAAAATACAAAGGTATGATGGAGAAGATTGATATTACAGCCACGGGAGTA
>NZ_QTNH01000034.1:987-1769 GCF_003603515.1 Bacteroides sp. AM32-11AC
GACCCTCAAAAGTACAAGGATGATAGAGAAAGTAAAGTTATCAGAAGTGGCAACCGGCAATCCGGCATCACTTATTGGGTTAACATCCGGTCAAAGCTTGGCGCAAATGCCTATAGACCGTTTGCCAAAGACTGAGTATATCGCTATGGCATCGGGAACGGACAAATTACGATATACACAATTAAGGTATAGTACTACTTCAGGGGCAGGAAGCAGGATTCTTTTGATTGTCCCCATTTCCGGACTGACTGGTAAAATGGATGCAGCCGGAGTCTTGGGTAGCCTATATGTGTTAAGAGCTGGAATGGACTACATGCCTATGATGGTAAAAGCCGATATAATGCTGTTCCGTTCCTCTTCATTCCTTGTTAATGATATGAATGTAATGGGAGTAAGTGCCAATGGTCCTGTAAACTTTAAATTGGGACATTGTACTTATGAAGGGCAGTTATATCTTGCGGTTAAATTCAATACGAATTATTCTATAATAACTTGTTTTCAAGGATTCTACACGACAGATTGTGTATTCCGTAACGTTCTTGAAGAGAATGTTACGGACTGGACAGACTTACTATGAAGTTAAGGATATGATTGAGAAGATTGATATTAAAGATGCAAGCATTGCAGAAGAGGTTAGAAAGCAGATGTCTGTTGTAGGTAAAAAGGGATTATACCATGGAGTTCTGTTGCTGCTTTCTGCCTATACATAAGATAAACGCTGTATCCGTTGATGGTTCTTTAGAATATAACTCTTTAACAGATACAAATCTTATAAATGAAAC
>NZ_QTNH01000035.1:0-1652 GCF_003603515.1 Bacteroides sp. AM32-11AC
AAGAGATACTTGGGATTAAGGCAGGAAGAACTACTTAATACTTATGACTGCCTTAGCTTTTGATTACTGGCGGTTGCGCTCACCAATTATTAAGAATGGAGCGGAACTGCCTTTTAAGCCTACAATTCAAGTTGGGAGTAAATTTATAAAATTCTACTTATATAGACCTTTTACAAATTTGCTCCTAACCTTGATTTATGGAGTAGGAATGCCTTTCTGCATTTAATAAACAATAAGTTCTTGCTAATCAAACGTAAATTCGTAACTTTGCAGCAATTCTAACAGCCTAATGCGTTGGGAAGTTGGAAGGACATATTAGTTAACGAAGAGCGTTTAAGATATTATCTTACTGTGAAATCTGGACAATTTCAAAAGGTGAAGATAATAGGCAAGGACGCTCACGTCAGTGTTATATATTCACCTCTGTAGGGTGAACTATATACATATCTGGCGTGGGCATTGTTTATTATTCACCTTAGGCAGTCCAGAGCCTCACAGTAGTAATATTCAATGTTCCCACGCTTCTTTATTGTATAACGGTCAGTTAGGGAACACTGGCAACGATACAGATATTCACAAAACAGACAGTTCTATTTCTAACGTGGCAATCAATCAAATTGCGTGCAGCTTTATGCTGTGTACTCTGTGCACTTATTCAAGCCATTTCATCCATATATCCATATAAAAGAAGGCAAGAGTGTATAGAGTGGTAATAATTAATCTGATTAACTTATTTAAATCTGGTAGTAATGAATAGAAAGGACTTGGGGAAGATTTCCGTAATAGTCTCTACTTACAACCGTTGCGATGCTCTGCAAGTATGTTTACTCAGCTTGTTCAAGCAGACAGTCCTGCCCGATGAGGTCATTATAGGAGACGATGGCTCTACGGAAGAGACCGCCTCGTTGATAGCAAGGCTGCAAGAGCAGGCACCGTTTCCAATCATACATGTGTGGCATGAGGATAAAGGTTTCCGATTGGCTATGATGCGCAACAAGTGTGTAGCCCGTAGTACGGGAAACTATATCATAGAGATAGACGGTGATGTGTTCCTGCATCCAAAGCTGATAGCCGACCATCTCCGTGAAGCTGGCCGTGGCATTTACGTGAAAGGTGGAAGGGTAAACTTGGGCAAAGAGCTGACAGAGGAAATATGTAAGTCCGGTATGGTACGCCCGATTCATGTCTGGACGAAAGGAATTGAAAGCAAGCCGGAGAATGCAATCCATTGTATATGGCTGGCTCGCTTCTTGGCTCCGAGATACCGTAGAAAGCGTTCGGCTGCATTGGGCTGTAACATGTCCTTCTTCCGTGAGGATTTTATCAAGGTAAACGGTTATGATGAATTCTATGAGGGTTGGGGAAGTGAGGATATTGATTTGGGCAAGCGTCTGCTGAACAGTGGTTGCCGGAAACGGTATTTGAAGTTCGCAGGTATTGTTTACCACCTTTGGCATGAGGATAAGTTCATGTACAATAAGACAAAGAACTTGCAGTACATGAGAATGCTGGATGAACGGAAGACGGTACGCTGTACAAATGGAGTGGATAAATATTTATAAACTATATTACTAACTTAATTTATTAATTAAAATGAGAACATTAAGATTTATTGGAATGGCTATCGTAGCCGTAATTATGAGTGTTAACTT
>NZ_QTNH01000036.1:0-786 GCF_003603515.1 Bacteroides sp. AM32-11AC
AAGAGATACTTGGGATTAAGGCAGGAAGAACTACTTAATACCTATGACTGCCTTAGTTTTTGATTACTGGCGATTGCGCTCACCAATTATTAAGAATGGAGTGGAACAGCCTTTTAAGCCAATAATTCAAGTTGGGAGTAAATTTCTAAATTTCTACTTATATAGACCTTTTACAAATTTGCTCCTAACCTTGATTTATGGAGTAGGAATGCCTTTCTGCATTTAATAAACAATAAGTTCTTGCCAATCAGACGCAAATTCGTAACTTTGCAGCAATTTCAGACACTTAATGAGTTAAGGCTGAAAGGACATATTAGTTAACGAAGAGCGTTTAAGATATTATCCTTAATCTGAAATCTGGACAATTTCAAAACACAAGGATAATAGGCAAGGACGCTCACGTCAATGCTATATACCCACTTAGTCAAGTGGACTATATAACGTTTGGCGTGGGCTATTGTTTATTACTTGTGTTTGGGCAGTCCAGAGCCTCAGATTAGGTAATATTCAATGTTCCCACGCTTCTTTATTGTATAACAGTTAGTTAGGGGACACTGACTATAATATATGAATTAACCGTAAAGATACAGACTACTACTTATTAATTGACAACTCATTTATGAAGTGTGCAGCTATCGCTGTGTTCCTCACACTGATACAACTATTTATTATTAACTGCCACCTATTAGGGACGTAGAGGCATAAACAGATTTATAGCAATGAAGACATTAAGATTGATTGGAATGGCTATCGTAGCCGTAATTATGAGTGTTAACTTCGCAGCAT
>NZ_QTNH01000036.1:796-1545 GCF_003603515.1 Bacteroides sp. AM32-11AC
ATTGGAATGGCTATCGTAGCCGTAATTATGAGTGTTAACTTCGCAGCATGTAGTGATGATGACGAAGAAGAAAGTACACCTACTACAGAGAACATTGTAGGTCAATGGGTACTAACTTACGAAGAAGGGTATGAAATAGAGCCAGAATATCCTGAAGAAAACAGAGAATGGAGTCATGCACCTAAAGATGAATGCGAATATTTTGGTAATCTTACATTCAGAGCTGACGGTACATATACTGAATATGATTTGGATAATTCGGAATTAGATGAAGGGAAATGGGCATTGAGTAATAAGCTGCTGACACTTAGACCTATTGATGCCACTTATGCTCTTGATTTGAATGTTCTTGAGATATCCAACAGCAAGTTAGTTCTTGAATATATGGAGAAAGAGGATGATGGAGGGGTAGAATATGCTAAAATGACTTATAAAAGGAAATAAGTATTGAAGTATAAAGGCAGCATGGAATTAACTCCCTTGCTGCCTTGACTGTTTCCGCTTCTTGACTAATTTAGGCTTTCGCTTACTTGCTGCATCTTTAAAGAACTGTTCCAGTCTCTCTCTGGTAATAGGCAGGTATGTGACCTCTGTAACCATAGTTTCTTTAATCTCTTGTGGTAGGTAGTAGATAGTGTAACTTTTAGGAGAGTTCTTCTTGGTAAGTCTCATAATTGTATTAATTTGATAATTGATAATTGAATTAATCTGATACGAAGTTAACCATATTACAGAGGGGAAACTAATGT
>NZ_QTNH01000037.1:0-1418 GCF_003603515.1 Bacteroides sp. AM32-11AC
ACAATACTTCGTTAAATTTCATGCTGCATCAGCAGCGAATCCAAATATTTCATTCACTATCTCATGATTTAATTGCGTGTTCGGGTTATTCTCGAACACGTCAATAATTCTTTGGGCGTAGTATGCGTTGATAATCAGAGCTTTAAGCCTCCCGATAGAGAGATTGTATTCACTGCACATTATTTTCGCAACATTCACGGCTGTAAATGAGGAGTTGAACGCAAAATCAAGTTTTCTCGTGTCACGCGCCTGAGAGTCAGTAAGCCCTACAAACTGTTTTGCGTCACGGAAACAGAACTCAATCTGAAAGCGTGTACAGTAATACTCCATGACATCACGTCCGCTCATGCTTTCATCTGTAGAGAAATACAACCGATGTCCGCCCTTTGGCAAAATGTGTATGACAAGTGATATTTTTCGATGTAGGGACTTGCACCATGCTTTCAAGGCATACACTTGTCCATTAGACTCGTCCGTGTCAAGTATCGCAACCTTGGATTTGTCTATGTTTTTGAAGTCTATCTTCTCACCTTTTACACGTGGACGCCCGGGTTTGCCTGTAGGATCGCCTTCCCACAGATAATACAATGCAGCATCATGCCGAAGACGGCTTACCACATTAAAACCTATTCCAAGCATATTGTCTATAAATGGCTTCTTTGAAAATGCAGAGTCTGCGACAAGAACATTTGTAATACGTTGTAGTATTTGTTTGTTGTCTGATAATGCCTTGGCATACCAATCGTATAGACTCATGTCGTTATTCTCTTTGTCCTTGGCTAATGTTGTTTGTATGGCCTTTAACATCATGCATTCGTGTAGGTCAACATCGATAACACCTATTCCAAGAATCTCAAGACCTCTCTTGACAGCACCTGCACACCCTGACCAAAACAAACCCATGTACGGAGTACACTTGCCAGACTTTTTGATGTAGCTTGGGTCAATGGCTATAGCATTGCGTCCCTTTCCTTTTTTGAAAGCGTAAGCGCTTAGCCACATGTTCATCTCAAGCCAGTCAACGCTACGTTCGGCGGTCTGCCTATAACATTGTTCACCACGTTTACCATAGCGTCCCATTTGGGTAAAATTCACTTTCCTAGGTATTACCATCAAAAGAAATAGCATCTCCATGATGTTTGATTGGATACTTTTGTTTAACTTCGCCCCACCACAGAATAAAAATGCTGCTTTGCAGAGCTCCATATATCGGCTTATCAAGTTGGTTATCAGCATAACTTTATGTTTGTTTTTCACTTATAAAGTTACTGAAAATCAGCAAGATAGCCGATTTTTAGATGTTATATCTTGTTACATAAATCATTTGTTTTCTATTTGTTACGTCCTATCTTATTCGCGATACTTTCTGTGGCTTGCTTCTAACCTTGTGTTCCTACGAAAAATTTAACGGACTATTG
>NZ_QTNH01000038.1:0-1321 GCF_003603515.1 Bacteroides sp. AM32-11AC
CACTAGTGTCCACTAAAAATTTTTTGGTCACTAGTCGGTTAAAAATTAAATAAATTCGATTCACTTGAATCATTTAGCTCTTTGATATTTTTGAAATTCGATTTGTCGAACAAATCTCTAAGATGAGTTTTATCGGTTAGCGAGATGCCGAGTATTTGCAAGGTTTCGTAGATGCTTCGCTCTAACTTCATATCGTGTTGTACTATCGCCACAAGGCAGTAAGTAATTATGGCACAATATATTTGTATGCGTACAGCATTCTCCGAAGTTCCCCAAAACCTCTTTATCTTAAGGTGTTGTTTAATCCATTTGAAAAACAGCTCCACACTCCATCTATTTCGGTATAACTGAGAAATCAGCTCAGCCGAAGCGTCAAGATTGTTCGTCAGGAAAATGTATCGTGTGCCACTTTCGGGGTCTTCAACAATGAGCTTTCTAAGTTCATCGGGGTAATCCTTGGAACTTTTATAAACCGTAAAACATCCGATGACATCAGAAATGACACCTTCAGGCAATCTTCGCTTCCACGTTTTGGGCTTGATGCGTACATTGGTTTTGGCTCGTACAACGAAGAAAGCACCTATGCGGTCTATCGTATACAAGTTGCCAAAATCGTTGTAACCACGGTCAAATATATAATGCGCACCACGTTCATAAGGAATCACAGACATCGCTTTTGTATCGTGAATATTAGCAGGAGTAATATGCACAAATGCAGGAACTTCCGCTTCCACATCGTAGAGCGTATGCATCTTGATTCCGCCTTTATGCTTGCGGAATTTAGCCCACTCGAACACTGACAGACAAAGGTCAATCGTGGTGGAATCAAAAGCATAGACATGACCGTCAAGCTCAAAGATTCTTTCGATTCTACGCTTGCGCGCTTCGGCTATCATGAAGGTTGCATATTCCTGGAAGATGCGATAGTCACGTTGCTCGTTAGCCTTGCTAAGATTGCTTCGTGTTACGGACTTGCCGATTCCCAGATGATAGAGTTTTCCGGTGTGAGCCTCCAGTGACACGATGAGGTCTCTTAAACTCTCACGGTTGGAAAGTTGACCGAACATCATCGTAAGCAACTGATTCCAACAGGTATAGCTTTTAATGTATTTGTTGCCTTCATACTTCTTGACGATACGCAAGAACTTGAACTCATCAAGAAATGTGACTAATTGAGAAAAAACATATTTGTCTTTATTCATAACAGTCTGATTCAGACTGCAAAAGTAATTTCAAATCGTTGCGCACCAAATACCATTACAACAAACTGAATTTCAACAATTTCAAAGAACGACTATGATTTTTTAGTGGACACTAATGT
>NZ_QTNH01000039.1:0-1049 GCF_003603515.1 Bacteroides sp. AM32-11AC
GACCCTCAAAAGTACAAGGATGATAGAGAAAATTAAGGAAAATGAGATGACTTCGGTCAGTAGCGTAGATTATGTGCGAGGTTTGAAAGGGGAAGATAGTGTGTTGATAACCCTTTCATCTTTAATGACACAAATAGGCATTTTACATACATCATTCTCCCTTTCTCCAGGAGGACAGTATGAATTACCCTATAAATCTGGGTTAATTATGATACAAAATTCCAATCGTTCACACGAAAAGGCTGTTGCAACTTTGTATGGAAGTGGAAATGGGACTGTAATAGTCCCATCAAGTACCATTCAATTTTTCTCGGAAGAAATAGGCAAAGTTTGTGTTTTTAATAATGGAGAAAATACGAAATATATTATCAAAAATACAAGAAATGAATCTCAAAATATTATCATTACATTTATAGAATAAATCTATTTAGTTTACCAAATAGGAAGAGCTTTTCCTGCCTCATGTTTTTCCGTCATATCCTTTGACCCTCAAAAGTACAAGGGATATATGATAGAGAAGGTAAACATAGGTCAAGTAATGAACCAGTATCAGATAGTGACTGATGCAGACCATGTGTATGTGGAAAAAGGGAATAGCCAAGGGAAGATCAATAAGAGTGATTTAATATCCAAACTTCTTGCTGCATCTGAATTGGATAAAATAAAAATTATATCTAAGTCAGTAGTTGTAAATCAAAAGTTATCTCTTGGCCTGAAAAACGGATTATATTTTCTGATAGGTTCTGGAAACTTTGGCTTTTGTGATTTAGTATCTGTATACAAAAAAGAAATTACCGTTATAGCAAATGAAGGTTATGGAACCCTAATCATAGGAACCGACAATATAATAGCTGGGCAACATTGCATTTACATAAATGAAACTGATAATAAAATAGAATTTAAACAATACTCTGATGTAATGAATGTAACATTTGGAGGTATCATTGCATAAAACAAGTATGCATATATTACCTTGTCAAAGGACTGTTTTTTTTCTCACTTTTTTCATCATATCCTTTGACCCTCAAAAGTACAAGGGATATGATAGA
>NZ_QTNH01000004.1:0-224990 GCF_003603515.1 Bacteroides sp. AM32-11AC
GATAAACTCGCCGAACTTCAACAGAAAATTTGTGCCGTCAGACTGGTCTTTGCGAAGGAACATATCCTCCATTCCTTCAACGTAACCGGCTTTGTCCGCGTAACCGGCCTTTATCTTCTGACCATTTACCAATAGATAGTTCTCAATATATGAAAGCAACTCAAGCAAATCATAGTTACGGTGTTTGTGACCGACTCCACCACCAGAGCCATAAACGCGGGACATAAAATCTGCCAAAAAATAAGCAATGGCATCCACAGATGTTGTTGACCATTTTTCTGAATACGGATTTTGAACAGGAAACAGTGCCCCCCCGGATAACGATAGATGGGGAAATTCAGCAAGCCGAGGGGGCACTGTAAAAGAACCGACTTCAGGTACGGTAATGTTGAGAACGTCTGTAGGGACATCGGTTCGGGAAAGATTTAGTAATGGACGAGCGTCGGCATACTTGAATGTGAACGTATAATTGCTTGGAAGTTCGTGGTCTGTATAGCTGACATTGCTGTCTGTTACGACTATCCGGCGCAAATAATTACCGGCGTACAGATACTTGCCATTTGACGGGAAGAAATCAAGCAGCCATTTGCGCTCATCTCCATTCAGGTAACCAGTGTTTTTTTGAAACTTCCTCTCTGTGTCTACACGGTATTCTGAAAAAAATTCGTCAATTTCAGCAATATTATGCGTGTGTTCGCCATTGAATACAGTGTTACCATATGCCCGGAATGTATCGACACCTCCCAAAGAGTTTTCAAATAATATCCACTGTTCCTGCTCGGAGCGCATATCCTCAGCATAGTAACGCTGTATATATGTAAGACGCTGGCCGGAGGTGTTCTCGACCCATACATCATAATATGCAGGTAATTTATGTTCCAGCCATCCCGCAACGACAGAGTATTGTAGAGGCATGGTATAAGCTATACCTGGCATCAATTCTGTAACAGTATAATCACTCTGAGATTTAACAGTTCCAGACTCATCAGTAAAGTATGCGCGGAGTTTGACTGTACCGGCAACCACAGCATAGTAGGTCAGGAATTCCGGAGAATAATACGTGACCGACTTTACATTCGGTTGCCAGGTGAGGAAATTCTGTGTCAGAAAATTGGTGGGAGAGTCAGTCAAGCGGTCCACTCCAGAGCGGATAACGCGAAAGGTGATTTCAGTGGAGTCGATGACTGCTGTGAAATCGGCAACCAGGTTGGTTTGCTGATATACCTCTCCGATGTCTTTCAAGCTGTATGAAAGAAACGAGTGTACAATCTCATGTATATCTATCTCCATCACTCCGTTTTCATCAGGAGCATATACCTGAGACACCAGTTCTTTGTCGCCGGCCTTCAGAGTGAATGTCGTCTGCCGGGAAGAGCCGATGATGAAATTCTTCAGGTTCATCGAGAGCGACAGCATGTCGGGCTGTTGGATGATATTCATTTTACATTCTGTTTTTGGTGCGAATTTATGTGGATTGATTGCATGCAGAAAGGACAACGCATCATCAACCGCCTTAATCTGTAATCAATTGGGGAGTCATGTAAACGGACACTCTTCTATAACAGATTTCACCTTCTCCCCGGCGTGGATAATACATATAGCTGTAGTAGTCCGTCCGCTTGTGGTACTGTCCGCCTGCGGCATACTGTTTCTCGGTGGGCGGTGCAAGATAAACGATGGTCATGTCCACCAACGCGCCCGCCTCGAAGCCTGCTGCTGTCCATTCGTCTTCCGTCATTTCGGATAGCGTACAGTTTACCTTCCACTTGTAGGCAGGCATCTTCATCCGTTCGCTCTCGTCCATGGCCATGGTTACGGGCTCCTGGAGCTGCGTAGTGAGCAACGTTGTATCCATTGGCATATTGTTGCCTCCGAGAGTGTACTTCAGCACGTCGATGAGGTATTCCGAACCGCCCAGTGCCACTTTCCGGTAGACGGGGAGGGCTTGCTTCATTGTGTTCGTCATCAGTAGCGGAACTGTTACCTTGTGCAGGGCATTGCGCAGCAAGGTGTCGAAGTCTCGCCAGAATTTTTCATAGATACCGATAGGGCCGTTGTACAGAAGGGAGTAGCCACGCGCGGCATCGTGGTTTGCCCCGACGGGCAGTCCGGTACTGTTACTGTTACTCAAGGCGAAAGCCAGCATGGGATTCTGGTCATGGGAGGTTTCGGTCAGGTAGGGATCGCTTGTCGTTTCCTCACTTTCCTCACTTTTCGTACTTTCGTCCGCTACCCAGATAGTACTGTTGAGCATCCTTCCTTCTCCGATATAGGGGGCAGTTACGGAATTCCCGTATTCTCTTCCGTTGATAGTGCCCTGCACGAAGAACATTAGGCTGTCGAAACAGAACTGACTGTCGGGCACCTCCACTTCATAGTCATCCAGTCCTTCTTCTCCGGCATAGAACGGCAGGTTTCCGTCGGACACTACCCTGATAACGCCCTCCCTGCCATAGCCCATCCTTACGTATCTGCCGGATGCCATGTCATAGTAGGCCGTGGGGTATTTGCGCTCCAGCTCGGTGGTGCTGTCAAGAGTGCTTCCATTGCTGAGGGAGCTCTTTGACGATAGCTTCAGCTGACGGGCTGTCTCGTAATTGATTTCCGGTTGTCCGGCCAGACAAGCCGTCAAGTCTGTCGGGTTGCGTGCGGCTATCATGTCTTTGAAAAACTCTATGCGGACGGTCTTGGCCACTTCGTCTGGAACAAACTCGCAACAGAACTTCTTGCGGAAGACTTCGAGCAGGGTGGAGCATAGGCAGTCGGGCACCAGGTGGGCCAGCAGGATGGTGCCGTTCACCAGCGCATCGGCAGTATTGTTGATGAACACCATGCTTTTGAAAGGCTCGGTCTCGGTGAAAAAATTCGGTTGCAAGGTATAGCCGAAATAGGAGAAGATACGTTCCAGTAGGTAGGTGGCACGGATGAAGGGCGTAATGTAGTAACCGGGATCAAGTGTGATTATACGGCTGTCCACCTTCTCTGTACGGGCATATGAGTTGTATAAGCCTTGTTTCCTTGTGACTCTGGGACGGACCTGCATCGGCCTTCCATTCTCGTCCATTACGCAGGTGACGTTCACTCCGCGTTTTTCCCCGTCCAGCTCGATGATGACGGGGAAGAGGGTGAAATGCGGATTGGTGTTGTCGAGCAACGAACGGCACCAGTTGATACCCTGCTCTACGGTTTCTACTCCGGGTACGGTCTCGCTGCCGAAAACGGCCGGTACGGCAACTTTCTCGATGCGCGAAAGGAAACTGCCCTCGTTCATGTAGAATGTCGTCGTTATCTTCTCTTTCCGCTTGGCACCGAGTATGGCTTGCCGGGCGGTCACACAGTAGTCACCGTCTCGGATGCTGCATGTGATGTCTGTCTGCGGCTTTTTACGGTTGGCCACCATATCGGGGTAACCGGTCAGTTCCCGGTTCAGGTCTGTATCCGGGAGATCCACCGGAAGTGACTGCTCACCATAATCATTGAAGAACAGATTCGGACGTTCGATTTCAATTTGCGTGTCAGGTGCCAGTTGATAGGCTTTTCCTGAAGAATGTACTATTTTCATGATGAAATGTTATTTGCTTCCTATTTTACGCGAACGGTTCCGCAATTCCTGCTTGCGTTCAAGTTCAGATAGAGTGACGGATGCTGGGATGCCTTCTTCATCAATACGGATGATTGCATTGGCCAGGCGTTCCATCAGTCTTGGAGGCAGAGAGGTTCCTGATAGCGCAGGCGGTACCGGCACTGCAGATTTCTGGGCATCAATGGAGCCACCGGATGAATAACCGGCCATTCGAGCACGGATTGCCTGGTTAAGGTCAAGTGTCCTTATGGTACCGGCCTGCTGGGACTTGTCCAGTATGTCAAGTATCGGTGCGACGGTAGGGTTGCTTACAGCTGCATTGCTGGCCACCCATTCTTTGGATTGTCCGGAAGGCCCTTCACCTACTATGACAGTAGGACGGTCAATGAATCCCCGTGCATCAGGGTCGTAGTCGGCATCGGGAAAGAGCTTTCCATCCTGGGCGCGCCGGACATCAATCTTGCCTCCGGACTGGCGACCGGTGGCAACGCGTGCGCCGGTACCGGAACTGCCGGAATTACTGCCGGAAAGAGTCATATTTTTGATTTTATCCCGTTCAGCTTTGGCACTGGCCAATTGTGCGGCTCCGGTCACGCCCATAAGGGCTGCTGCGATTGAACCCGCAATCGGTCCCAAATCTGCATATGCTTTCATGATTGACACAGCTGTGTCTGCGATGATTTGTGATGCCTTGATTGCAAAATTCACGTCCGCATATTTTTTCTGTATATCAAGCTTTTTCTGGGCCTTTTCGTTTTCCAGACGTTCCACTTCTTCCGTATTACCTTGGGCTGCCTCAATTTCCGCATCATATTTTGCATCGACCTGGTCCATTTCCGCTTGCTGCAATGCTTGAATGGCTCCGGAAAACAGACTGGAATAATAGTCAAACTGCTTTTTATAACTGTCCCGTTTGAGGTTCTGGACGGCTTGCTCATATTGTTCCTCAGTCAGAAACTGCTGTTCACGTGCGAGCCTGAGCTGTTCCAGTTCCGCATTGAACCGTTCCTGCTGTGTAGATAAGCCATACTGGTCACGAATGGACTGGATACGTTGTTGATGTTCGGATTCAAGTTGTTCCTTAGCTCTAAGGTAGGCACTGTCCAATTCTGTCGTATCAAGATTGTTTTTCTCAGCCATTTCCTTACGCGCCTGGTAGGATGCCTCAAGAACCTTGAGTTGCGCGGCATAGTCTTCATCAACTGTAGTAACCTTGAACTCTGATTTGAAGTCCTTGACAAGGGTATTCAGCTTTTCCTGCAGTGAAGCACGCTTGGCATTCGCCGCCTTCTCCGCATCAATGACACGTTGATTGGACTTCCGGACGAGATTTTCCTTGGTTTCTGCATTGGAAATGGCCATGGATATGGCGTCCTCATAATAAGACTGTTCTATGATGAGCCTATTTTCCGCATACGATTTTTCAAGTTCGAGTACCAGCATTTCATTTTGTTCCTTACTCATTTTTCCTGATGCCAGAAAAGCTGAAAGAGCGGCAAACGAATCATTATACCATTTCTGTTGGGATTGCAGTTCTTCCTCCCTTAATGCTTCAAGAGACTTGGCGGCTTCCTGCTCCGTAGAGACTTTTGCTTTCTGCTCTTTTTCTGCAGCCGACTTTGCTTCTTTGGCAGCCTTTTCAGCCTTCTTCCTGGTCGCGTCAGAGTCCTCTGCCGGGAAACGTTTGTTGTATATTTCTTGGGCTATTTCCACATACTCACCGGCTGCATCCTTATTGTTCTTTATCCAGGCTTGCAACTGAACCTTCTCCATCTTGTTGAAGTTCTGGCGTACTTCTGCAAGCTTCTGCTGGTTCTTGACGGTTTCTTCAATAGTCTGGCCGTTCAGTTGTTTCAATTTCTCTTCGGCACCCAGAATGAGGTCACCATACTTTTTTATATCCTGCACTATTTGCGGAAGAGCTTCCGTATTGATGTATGCTGTCGGTGCGGCAAACATACCGTTGCTCTGGAAAACAGTCCTTCCACCTTGTTTCTGCTGTTCCAACAGATTCTTATACGCCTGGCGGTATTCTTCCAATTGCTCTGTTGTTTCCCGGATGGCTTTCTGATTCTCAAACTTTAGCAGCGCCCTTTGTTTCTTAAGGAATTCCTCCACCTTTTCGCCTGAAATTTCGATGGCATTCCCGTACTGGTCGAATGCTGTCGCTGCGCCAGGTACCATGTTCCTTATCTGGGCTATGACATTGGCCAACTCTTTCTGTTCCTCAGCGGAACGGGAGGACTTGCCGGTCAGTTCCTCGTATCGGTTCAACAGTCCCGGCAATGCGCTCTCAAGCTGTACCATCTTGTCGAAATGGTTCTCGTAAGTTTCCGTATAAGTGGTGAACATTTCCCCAAGTTTAGTGAAGAATCCATTGGCATACTTCAACATGGATTTCCAGAACGGCTCCAGCTTTTTTCCCACTTTATTGAAAAAGGCATCCATTGTGTCTCCAAGGTTGGACTGGATTCCTTCAAGTTCCTGCATCTGCACGGCCATGGAACCAGCAATGCCGTCGACACGACCGAGAGAAAGAAGATAATCCTTGATGGCATCCTCAGAATTGCGCACTTCGGTAGTCACTCCTCGGAAAGAGAACTTTGTAGTCTCTCCGGATTTGGAAGCCTTGATACCGAACTCCTTCAGACGTTCGTTCTCCCCGGTCATCGCATCAAGTATAGCCTCAATGAGCTGATCGACGGACTTTCCTTGGGAAGCGGCAAGGTCTCCCATGTTGACAAGCTCCTGGCTGGTAGGCTTGACCCCACGATTAACCAACTTGATATATGCTTCAGTCCATTCCTGCAAGGACGATGGGGTGTCTGCTGCCAATTGCTGAAGCATCTTCATGGCATCATTGGCCTTCTTCTGCGACTGGAAAGTATTCCGAAGGACCGCCTCGTATTTGGCGAATTCCTTGCGTGTCTCGTATGCCTGGTTATGGACATCCTTAAGCCATCCGACAACCTTAACGGCAATGAAAGCCTTGGCTGCCATTTTTAACTTGGACATCCAATTCACGCTGTTGCCGAACTCATTGTTCATGTTGTTACCTGCACTGCGTAACTCGCTCATGCGGGCACGGACTTCTCTGAGACGGGTATTGAGTTTGGCATATTCTTCCGGATTCGCAGATTCAGTCATATCATCCAAAGCAGCGGAAAGCTCCTTAGCTTCTTTCTTGAGCTGTCTCATGGTGAGATCGTTGACTTTCAAGTTACGGGTCAGCAGACTTATTTTCTCATTGTTTTTGGAAATTTTGGCAGTATAGTCTTTGCACTCTTTCGCAAGGTTCTGATAGTCTTTCGTGTTCTTTTTGCCTTGGGCTTCGAGCTCCACCATAGCCTTGCGGCGTTCGGCCTCTTCCTTTTTCAAAGCCTTGGTTTCCTTGGTCAGTGTATGCAGCTCTTCCTGAAGCTTGGAACTGTCACCTGAGATTATGAGTTTGATTTCGTCTTCGGATAAATGCTTTTTTGCCATAATGTTACCAGTTTGAGTTTTCATATTGAAGGGCCTGCTCCAGTTCCTTGCGAATATTGGTACGAACTTCTTCCGTGAAACCGTACTTTATTTCCGGGAATGTCTCATGATACAGCACTCCCCAGACCACCCGGTTATAAAGAGCAAGATTACGGCGAATATGACGGGAAATACGGTCACCGGCTCCACGACGATAATAGATGTCAAGGAAGCGGAGATATGGGAATATACGCAGATAATAGGCTTGTTTCGTATCTGATTCCTGGGCAATGAACGGACGTTTCTGAAGATGTGCCACCAGGTCACCAGACCGTGAGTTGAGATATGTACGCACAACTTTTTCTTGTGTTTCATAAATAAGGTTGATGCCTTGAGACATTATATCATGGACAAAACGTTCTCTGACAAGCTGGTCTGTAATCATATTCACTGTTATTTCCAGCGAAGATAGAATAGGGGAGGGGGTACGGAAAGGACATAAAACGAAGGGGCAACTATTCATCACGAACAATTACCCCCTATATGACAGTAGTATTTAGTTTCTCGCTTGGAGCATCCACCGGAAGTCCAGTCCTGATGAACCAGGACGGTTCTGGTATTTATAACCGGCATCAAGCATGGCTTGATGAACCTGCTCCTTACTAATATGCGCTCCAGGATCAATGCGACGAATGGCGTCGTAGACTTCATCCGTAGTGAACCAATGGGTGGCATGGCGTGCATCCGGGGCAGGTTTGAACGATGCGGACAAGGATGCTATATGGATACTGATATCGGTAATTTTCTGTTCTTGCTCTTTATTTTTCATTTTGTCCTCCTTTCTCATTAACATCAAGCGCATGCTGCAGGCAGGAAATGATTTCACGGGCATCCTCCGCAGAGATGTCACACATCACAAAGTTGCCATAATAAGCAAGGCAATATTTATACTCACTTGTTTCAGTTCCTGTGCAGAGACGTTCGGCTTGAACATAAATGTCTTTTTGTGTTATAGACTTGATACGATTCATTTGGCACCTCCTTTCTGGCACTTCTTTGCCTTATAAACGCACAATGCAGTGACCACAACCAATGGTGGGAACACCATTCCGGCACATGCCCATACGATGGCACGGAAGTACCAGCGGTCGGCTTCGGTCTTTATTTCGCAATCGGGAGCCAAAGCACGGTAGTAACGGCGCTGAAGGTTATTGACTTGCTCGGTAAGAGCGTTAACGGATTCGCCCACGGTAGGGATACCGGAGGCAGGCACGTTGAGAGTGCCAGAAATTTGATTTTTCATATACGAATAACTGTTGTAGCAATGGTAGAAAAAAGAACGGCTACCAAACCCGTTGCTACAACAGTTGATTCAACCCCGCCGAAGCGTTGGAATAAATGTTCGGGAATGATAGCCGTATAAGTATATATGCATACTTTACGCAATGTCTTCTTGTTCGTATATGAATTTGCTGGCGACATTCATGTCGGGAGCAAACCTATGGGCATAAAAAAAGCCCAAATTCGTATTTGGACAAATAGCCGTTTGTCCGGTCGGGGTTGAAAAAACAGCTCAACCAACTGTTGTAGCACTGCAAATATGGCAAAAGTTTTTGGAATGGCAAAAGAAAAGCGGAGTTTTTTAGACTCCGCTTTCAACATTTATTTGGCTTTTGCTTTGTTCACAGTAGCAATGGCAGATATTATGTTCCTATTAAAAACATCTTGCAGTTGCCATATACGATTCCTTGTTTCAAGATTAAACACAATATTTGGTTCTGAATATTGGTCGTTTATTTCTGTACATCCAGTGACATGTATTTTAGTTTGATTTAGTTCATCCATTATATTTATATCTACCTGCAGATTTCGATTTGCTACATTTTGAATATCATCTAATTTTAGACTTAATTGCTTAAATACTTCTTTGATGGTACGGGCATCATATTTACTTAAACAGATATCTCTACAAAAATCATTGTATTCATTTTTTATACATTGAAGTTCTTGAATGAAAAAATCTTTTAAACTCCGGTCATCATTCAATTTCTTAGGAACAATATAAGCTAATATACAAGCAACTGCCCCTCCCGTCAGTAAATCAACCACAATAGACAACCAATCCGTAAGCTGGCTTAAGAAAATTATGCAGAATGTACCCATACGTCTTCTAATAATTCTCCATTTATTAATCTATACCATGCATTATGATCCTTTTTGCTGGTTTTCAATGGTTCTTCATTATTCACTCTATGTTTTGCCCATTCAGGTATTACTTCATTACTAATAAGTTTCGTCCAAACATCTTCTTCTTTGGAAACAACTCGTAAATATGTTTTTACAGCTTCTTCTCCAAAATCATAAACTAAATTACCAATAGCTTCATCTAAGAAAGATGACATATAACCATCTGTTCCATCTAAATCTAAAACTAATTGTGCTGAATTTTTGTATGCTTCAGCAAACCTTCGATTCAGTACTTTATGGTAAAATTCCTCGCCAGAATCTGGTCCTTGCTTGCAATATCTTGGTCCCGGAGACATACTGAAATCAGATAAAACTTTAATTTGTTCAGCTATCATATTTTTATATTATTAACAAAATTATCAATGCATTCATTATCAACTTCCCAATAAAATAGTACGCCAGAGAAAGGATTGTTCATTTTATGCTTCTCTTTTATATTATTAAAATCCAAATATACATCATTTGTGATTACCTTCAAATTCTTAATCAAACCGGAGTTAAATTTATCTAAAATACAAGGTAATCCTTTATTACGATTGACTAATTGAGTCGAAGAGCCATATTTCCTTAAAAAAGCACGATATAATATATCGCTA
The DNA here is from genome assembly GCF_003603515.1 of Bacteroides sp. AM32-11AC. Lineage (NCBI taxonomy): Bacteria > Pseudomonadati > Bacteroidota > Bacteroidia > Bacteroidales > Bacteroidaceae > Bacteroides > Bacteroides sp. AM32-11AC. Next base: position 9,889 of record NZ_QTNH01000004.1, read on the forward strand.
TTATCTTTCAACGTAACTGTATCTTTTATTTCCTTTAAAAATTTCCTATGAAGCGTTTTTAATATACCAGTACCCGTATCAGTCATGGTGAATGACACATGATCATCTACATAACAAATTCCTAAACGCCAATGTTTAGGCCTTTCGATATAAGCGTGTTCCACCGAGTTAGAACAAATTTCCATTGCTACGGTGTAAGCAGGTTGATATCTTTGTGGAGAACCTAATAGAAAACCAGATGCTTTTCGAACTGCTTGTGCAATATCTTTATTCCTCGTCTTATTAGTACCTGCTTCAACTATAAGATTAGGAACTTCAATTGCAAAATTCTTTCCATGACTATCTTTCATATGATTTAAAAAACCAGACTCTATGAAAAACTTCGCACAATCAGTTCTCTTTGGATAGTTACCTGTAACCTTGATGCCATAATTACTTAATTCACAAACTACAGATAATAAAAGACAAATCGCAGCAGAATCTATTGTTTGGACATCTGTTAAATCTAAATTAATTTCTTTCAATCTCCGATTAGAATGCATATCCAATAATTCTGCAACAAAAGCAAACACTTCATCTTGATTTGTCAATACTTCAAACTTTGAAGGCATTACTTTTGATATATGTTTGTCACGGATACATTTCTTATAAAGACGAGGATACCGAATAAAAGCTATTCCTTGAGCCTTACAAATCAACCGTTGCTTATGCTTTTTTTGGAATGCAATTTGCCTTAACATCAAATGCCTTGCCCTATTTGCTAAAGACTTTCTATATCTCGTTCTTCCTCCTATCATTAAAATTATATATGGCGAATCCCTTATCAAGACATGCCCAAAAGTCATAGTGCAAACTTTAACCCGATTTTACGGATTATATCTTGAAAAGGGATTCATATTATATCTTAATGTCATACTATTATTTATTGGGCATAGCAAATATGGTGAAAGTTTTTGGAATGGCAAAAGAAAAAGGTTATTTTTGGAATAAAAGAAAGAAGTTATGCAAGACCAATACAAATTAACTCAGTTGGAGGATAGAATCAATAAAGTATGTACGGATTTCAACTTATTGAAAGAATCTGTCAGCTGGCTTCCAATCATCATCATGATATGCTTTTTATCGGGTCTGATAATAGGACTCCTGATAGGCTTCCTATAAGTGCAAATATACCCCATTTCTGCACATGTTAAAATTTTCATGTGCAGAAAATGCATTTTTGTTCAATAAAGAAGAAATATATAAAATTTTCTTTATGGAATTTGTGCATAAAGAAATATTTATGTATATTTGCATTGTCATTAAAACAAAGAGATATGGAAAAAGAAACAAAAATGCAACTGGTTGCAAAGCTTACCCAGTTAAAATTGTTATCTAAAATGTATGAACACACTTTCAAGAATGCAGGAAACCAAATGAGTAGGCAGAAGATGGATGAACTCTTGGATGCAAAACTGGAAACAGACAAACAGATAGCACTTTTAGAAAAGGTTTTGAAAGAATTGGAAAAATGAAGTTAAACAAGCTCCCCATAAGGGGAGCACAAAACAATAAGCTTATGGCACTTAAAGATGATTTGAAGAAATTGCATGAAATCGCTCACTCCGGCACACCGGATGCCATGGAGAAATATGTTGCTCTCTCTGATGAAATAACCAGTAAATACACAGATCAAAAAGATGTTGATGCAATAGCCGATTTCCTAATCAATGGCTACAAGGAGGTTTCATCAGAAGCTGAAGAATTGAACAACTATATCACATTGAAGCAACAAATAGCTCCCTATACGGAAATCATTCCATTGGGATACATTGCCAAGAAGTATTTCGGTAAAAGTACCGCATGGCTTAGCCAACGTATCAATGGCAGCAAAGTCAGGGGTAAAGTTTATACGCTCAGCAAAAAGGATTTGGAGACATTCAACTTCGCTCTCCAGGATATAAGCAAACAATTAGGTTCACTCTCCATATCTTGAGAGACGTTTTATGACAACTTATCCCCGTAGTATGAACCGCTACGGGGATTTTTCGTTCTACCGACCACATCAATATAAAGAAGGCTTTCACACAAGTTGGAAGCCTTCTTTTGTTTGGAGGGGATTATTCTACTTTCATATACCCGTTGGAAAGCAAATCCTCCCAAAAATGCTCCGGGGTATCAGCTCGGACTACATGCCCCGTCTGGTCATGGAAACGGTCGGCGAAATGGTACATATATTCCTGGTCGGTACATTCACTGTCGAAACGGCTGCTTTCACGGAGTTTGGTTACAAAGTCTGCAGGGCAGGAGGCGGCAATTATACCGCCATCCTGCAAAGTGTAAGTTGTCATCATATTATGCTAATTTTTTGGTTCTCAATTTGAAAAATACTTTTTGGTCGGCTGTCAGAAAGGGGATATTTGAAAGCGGGCATCCCAAATTCACCATGCCGTGTTTTGCAAAGGTAATCATGTTGGCGGCAAACCGTATCCAATTTTCCATCTTTGTGAAATTGGTGGTACCCGAATGCTGGCGAAATTCAACTGTGCGGTGGCGTGCGTAAGCCTCAAGGTTCAATTTGTGGTAGCGGTCGTTTCCAAAGGCTGAACGTAGCTGCATGATGTTCTCTGCCTCCGTTATACTGCGTTCTGAAATTCCGGTAAGGCATTTGCAATATCTGTTGTTCCGGCGGGTACCCGGCATAAAGGAGTCGATTACCGGTTCGAGGCGGCGGTAAGTTATTGCAAGGTTGCGCCAGGTTTCAATGGTAAAGTCTGCAGCGTCCATGTGTATATGAAGGCCGCAGCTGTCGTTCACCTTCACATTGCAATAATCGAGCACCCAGCATACCTTCTGAAGTTCCTGCAATCCGGCTTCCCCTTCAAGTATCGGGCTTACCAGCTCGAAAGTATCGTTCCCTCTAAGACTTCTGTCTGTAACCAGCTTCCAATGGTCGCGGGTGTTATGGTTGTAACCTTCCACTGCAACTGCAATTCCGGCCTCACGAAGTTCACGGGCAAGAACTCCCTTTTCGCAGTTATATGCCTCTATCTCGATGCCGAAACGTCTGTTGAAAGTATAGTCCAATTCGGGGCAGGCTGCGATGGCCGGTTGCTGACCGAATCTTCCGGCTTCCAGCATTTTCTTGTATACGTTCTGCACGAAACCGTAATTTCCGTTTGTTACCAAATCGGCTATCTGGCGGCGGGTCAGACCTAAAAGAAGGAGCTGCTGTATCTTTGCCGTCTTTGTTATGCTTTGGTTAAGAATGTTTGTAACTTGTTCGTTCATAATGTTTTATCCTTTATTTTTCGTACAGCTAAGGTAACACTATTAACGCGCATAACGTAGTAATATCTTGTTTATTATCAGTGCATTAGCTTTGTTTAGCTTGAGTAAAAGAATGATTATTTCTCGTGGTAGGGATGACGGAAAAGAGTAATCATGAGTAGCTCCTGGTCGCGAACTTCGACAGCCCACGACCAGGATGGAAATAAACAACATGAACAAAAAGTTTCTGAATTATTTAATGATTGGCACAACAGTATCAGCTACTCATTAAGGGAAGGTTTAGCATTGAACAAATCGGTCGCGGCAGAACTGAACATGAGTGTCCAACCTATGGATTTGAATTCGGATGAGACAAAAGGGATAATGTCATGATTCTCCGATATCTTATCAAGCCATGGCAAATCCTCAGACCGTGAATCAAAAATAAGCCTTTTTCTGAGTTCCGCAAGGAGAGACAATGTTATTTCAGAGGCAATGGCCGTCTCAACCATGTCTGCGGAATCCGAAACTTTCATGGCTATGGTAGCTGCAAGTTTCTGGCTGTCAAGAATGGAGTTGTGTGTGTCACGGCTTGATGTGAATTCTCCGAAATCCACGAACAGATAGTTGCCGGTAATATTATCGACGCGCTTCTTTACGTAATCGTATGACTGCCCGAAAACAAGATTCTCAAGTTCGGGCATTATCGGTTCCGGGAGTTTTTTGACATACCCAAGCAGTTCCGTATATTGGATAAAGTCACTTGAGCCGTTGGCGAACATGGAGACAACCCCTTCCTTTTGGGGAAAACGGGCAAAATATCTGAGTAAATCAAGTATCATAGGATTTCATTTATTATGTGGATTGGAAGTCTGACTTCTCTGGCAATATCCGCTTTATCCATTTTGGCCGCATGCAGGCTGCGCACTGTATCAATAATTTTCTTCCGGAGGATGGTCAAATACTGGATGACATTCATCTGTTCGATGGTTTCAATATCCCCAAACCCGTCTGAACTCAAGTTGTACAGAGACTCAAGTGCACCCGTGGAAATGGCAGAAACTTTGGTCTCCTCAAGTTCTGTAAGCAACTTGAACTCAGTTTTGGTAAACAGATAATTGGTGAAGGCCTGAAAATTGAAGGCTATGGAAATAAGCTCATCCATCGGCATCCCAGTGAACTTCTGTGCCAACTTATGCGCTCCGGCAGATGAATACCGGTCCGGATAGTAAAGGATAGCGGCCAATAACGGAAGCTGTTCTTTCGGACATCCAAGGAGACCACGTGCCTCAATGAACTGGAGTGCCGTAAGCGAGCAAGTAAGCCGGTTGAACATGGTTTCTATATTATAGGCAAAAAAAGTTTCATCCTCAAGATGTATCGCCGGAACCAATTGTTTGCAGAAACATGAGTCGACTGCATATTTGTAGTCCAGTCTGTCCAGATACCTGGATATGGTTATTCCATGCAACCGGTGTGGTGGTATCTTCTTACAGAGTCTGTATGTTTCAGAATCCAGTTCCTGGAGTGCTGCATCATTATCCGGATAGACAATTGTGAAGGGAAATGTCACTTGCTCTGCAAGCCAGGCCACATTTGCCCATCCATCCGTATTCCTTATTTTTTGAAGATTCCATCCCATAATTCGGCAAACATAATTCACACGAACCATGCCGACGGATATTTTTCCATCCGCAAACCTTTGTATATCACGCATGAGTGCTTGGAAGTGATAAGGAGTTAATCCATCCCAGGAATTGGGGATGCTGTATTGCATTCCTTTTGCTATAAAATCTATTGTCAACATGGCATCAGCATTATTATGTCGTCCGGACGGTTAAAGGATGTGTTCGTATCTACAGAGCCGGAACTGTCCGTTGACAAAAGCAGATCTATATTGGCCAGTTCCCGCTTCACCTCTTCAAGCAGAGAGTCTGACAGAGCAAGTAAACGTTCTTGCTCTTGAGTACCATATCGCATAACTTTTGAGTCTTCAAATAAATTGCGAATCGTACTTGGAAAATCGAGAATATCAAAACGCCGCAGGGCAATGGCTATGGTCTGCTTGGCGAGGCATCGTTTGAGCAGACGCAGTATCTCTTCCTTTTTTTCTGCCCGCTCAAAATAGGCCGATATCCCGTCATCCAGCGCTTCGCTCTGGATCGGTATAGTCCGGAAAAAGAACAGATAGGACATGTCTATCGTATACAGCATGTCGAACTCCTCCGTACTCTTTATTTTAAGAACATCAAGCATCTTCTTGTATCTCGTTTCTTTCCAGGAGGGCACGGTCTGACTGTTATCAAGCAATTGGATGACAGTATCCATGGCATTATAATAGTTCTCAATATACGACCTGCGCATGCTTTCCTGCTCATGCTTGTATATATCGACATCATCCTTACGCTTGGATACAACATCAAAAATGAGCTGTTTGGCCATGGTCAGATTGGCCATCGCAAGACGCAGGGCCTCCTTCAATTCGCCCTCGTCTGCCGTCAGTTCGGTGTAGACATCTTTGGTAAGGATGATAACCATCTGCTTTTTCGCAGAAATGGCAGACGAATTGAGCTGGTCGAAAGTGACATTGCTCTCTGCATAGGGAGCATACTTCCGAAATTCCGAAATGGTGGTAAACAGTTCTTCCAATATTCTCATGACTGTTGCTGATTTAGTCTGTTTTGAGGTGAAACATCTTCCTGGCGTGCCGGAACTTCGCGATAGAATCCAAGACGGTACCCCTGGCTGTATAAATGGGGAAAGTTTATCTGTATGGCCATATTGAACGGTTCGGAGCAGATTTCGTCTTCCGATGTCAGTGACATAATGTATATCAGATAGTTGTAATACGCATCGGCTCCTGATTTGGATATGACCCCGTCCTTGCTGACACTGGATATGGAGGAGTCAAGTCCCACGCTTGACAGCAGCACCTCATCAGCGCGTTTGTCATAGGATATCAAGGCATCGATATATTCCTTGTATTTCAAATCAACCGTCTCTATCTTCCAGCGTTCCTCTTCGCCCTGGCTGTTCTTGAAGCTGATTGTCGCATACGCCTTACCCTGGTTGTCTGCACCGGACAGATAGCGGGAGATCTTGCGCAGTTCAGACTGCAGATACTTTATCAGGGTGGATTCCTTGAATTCCGAACCAATCACGATGCCATTGTACATCAGTTCTTCCTCATTGTTTTTCTTGCGCCGTTTATTCTCGTCGCAGAGTTTGGTTATCTGGATCCTCTTGGACTCAAGCCAGGCATTGGGGATGACAATGTGTATCTTGGCGGCAAGCGAATTACGTAAAAAGGAGTTGATATAATCAGCCGTATCGTTGGAACCCTTGATGTAGGAGCGGGTACCGGCATGGGTCTCGTTCACACCGTAGAACTCATCCACGGATTTTTCCCGGTGATGGGAAATGGCCGCGAATCTGTAATTGGCAAGCTCCGAAAAGGAAAACTTCGGATAGATGCGGAAAGTGGATGTGCCATACCCCCAACGCCCTACGGCAATGTAGCGGAAATCCCGGTAGTAGACAACATCTGTCGCCACATCCTTCTTGGTGGTGGCCAGCCGGCAATGTCTGTTCTCCATGGATTCAAGGCCGGCAACGGGCATCGTCCCTCTTGCTTTTCCCTTTGTGAAGCGCCACTTTACGAAACAGTCCCTGAAATAGTAGTAGTTCTTGATGATTGATTTGGCCACTTCCTTATAACCCGATTCAAGACCGCGCTGTTCCCAACTGTTGAGCCAGTCCATGATTTCCGGACAGTCAACCCACTGTTTCTGAAGTTTCCCGTCCACGATTGCCGGCTTGTACACGGCAAGCCCATGGCCATACAGCATGCTGACCTGCTTGGTAATCAGTCTTGGCAGAAGCCGGTTCTTCTTTATGTCGGACGCGACTTCCTCGCATTTCATGTTGTTGAAGCCACGGCTGCACACCTGGAATCCTTGGATGCTCTGCCACTGCGTATCCGGAAGACTTCCTCCACTCAGGGGGAACATCGGGTCCGGTTCCAGGACTGAAGCCATTGGCCTGTCTCCAATCTGGAAGGATATTACATTGTCATCGTCAAGATAGCAACCGAAGTTGCCTACCATTTTGAGATTGCTTTTACTCATAACCAATCTATTTTATGAAGTTTGAAACCATCTTGAGGAAAGCCCATGTACCTGATGAGAATACGGTAGCACATCTTGGGTTCCCCGTCTGCGTCTGTAAACAGAAAGAAGTTGTCACTGTCTATACTGAATCTTTCTTCAGGCAGTTGAGTACGCCATCTGCATCCTTCTTTAACTGTCAATGTGGCTGATGCCTCCCCCTTATGCCTGGAACACGGGAAGAAGGCAATGGTAAAGCAGCCGTTAGGCAGTTTTGATATCTCTTTGGCCCATAGCATCGCTTGAATACCGGTCATTGTCATTTCCATGCCCGAAAGTAGCAGGTTTCTACTGTGGGAAAAAGGACGAGAAGCACCCTCCGTCATATTTCCGAGGAATGCTGGAGGATGCCTTGCAATCCCAAAACTCAGCGATGCGTGCTAAACAGTCCCTCACGAAGAAAACGCTTTTCGCTTTCAAAAACATAAACACCTGGTTTCCAGATAAAAATCATTTGTTTCAATGTCAAACGACACCATTATTGTATCTTTACTGACTATTTTTATAGTGAAAAACAGCCGTTATATAGTCAGATTATCAGGTAAATTGTCCGGCATGGACGATAATTCACTCAACACTTTGTTTCCATAACGCCCGAAAAGAAGATAAATCAGGGCGCTGGGAAGCTGCGTTGTCAGTCCGGCCTGGTTCTTGAGAGGCACTTTCTTTTCCGAAGATTTGTCCAGCTCGATGCGACCTTCCGTTTTTTTCAACGGTGACAGCATAATGGCACTGCAAAGGTTCCTGCACTCGTTTTCGTCTATCAAAATTTCCGGCAAGGCATTGCTCCGGCCTCCAAACATAAGAAGCAACAACTTGAACTGTTGCCAATGATATACGGTGGCCTGCCCTTCGTTCATCAGTTCCACCTCAAAGCCATAACTTTCCAACTCACGCTTCAGGGCACGGCTGTCGGTGGTAATCTGCTCCAGTTCTTCACGACGTTTATTCCCGGCACGGTCAGGATAGAGGACGATACGTTTATTCAGAGCATCGGTACCGAAAAACTCGTAGAACTGACGGGCGAGTTCGGGCTGTTCATCCGGGTAGCAGCAATAGAACTCTTTGATTATACGGAGCTGACGGCCGTATTCCTTTTCCTGCCCGACAACAAGGCTGGAAAAGTGGCCGGGGTCATATCCTACCAGTAGCTCGTCACGCTTGTTGTAGTGCTTCAAATAGCGGGCTGTGAGTAGAAAATGTTCCCGCAGGTCAAGTCGTAGAATGGATTCATAGATATAGCTGTCTGCATACTGATGTTTCTCCTTGTTGTAGTTGGCGAAGAACTTGTTGATAACCTCCTTATGGCGGATAGCGCAGATGGAAGTGAGGAATTCGTCCATATCCAAGGTCTCAAGCTGCGTCTTGAAGAATTTCGGACCAAGAATATCCTTGTTGCAGAAGGAACTGGCACGGACGTACAACGTGGCGTTACGGCGCATGTCCGCCAGGCGGGGCTGCCATAAGGATATGATGCGATCCTGCCTGATGATTTCAAGACGGATACGCTCAAGGGTAACGGGGTTAGTCGTTTCCCGTTGTGAGTTTATAAGCTTGTATTTATGATAGATAGCTGCATTCACATGAAGCGCGACTGTAGATATTTCCTCCATCAGTTTCGTATCCATATTCTTCTCATATTCCTCGAACCAGTCATCTTCGCCGAGGTCCACACGCGCGGTATCGGATACGCCCGTGATTCCTTGGTAATAAGGTGACCGGCGTATTTCGGCACTGGCACCACGGAGGGAAGGGAACAAGCGGGTTTTCAATTTCTCCCCTTTGTTGTGTTTCATCTCTTCAATGATGGCGTGGACGGCAGAGCGTCCGGCAACGGACTCCGGCTGGTCCGAACTTACCAACTGGATGTGATGGCCATCCCGGAAAACGACACTGTGTTTGGGGTAGGATATGGGATATCGGGGCTTGCGGAAATGAGAAGGGAGCTTATTTTCGCCCACCACATAGTCAATACCATATTCCAGCATGGAACGCACCTTCCCACCTATGGTGACTTCCCTGGAGAAATAAGCCTGAAGGTTGGGCCATACGTTCGTCATCAGGGCAACGTAGGTCTTATGTACCAGAAACGACAGCTCGCCTGGCATGTCATTGGCCACACGGATGATACGTGGGCCGGTGATACCTTCCGTCTTGCCACCTGCACGCGCCACCTCGGCAAATATGTTGTTGGCATCGATGACATTGACCAGTATCTGCATCTGGTTCATGTAGTATTCCTCAAACCGGGAAGTGGTTTCAATATCTGTTTCCATTTCACTCTTCATTAAGTTCTTCGTATTCAGCTTCCTCAATATCCGCATCGCGCAGCAGGCGCTTCTTCTCGGCCTTCTCGATGGGAAGGTTCTCTATCAAGTTCAGATAGAAGCCTTTATTGTGCTTGGAGGCAATCTCCTTCAGGGAGGCCTTGCTGTATCCCAGGTCTTCCGGAGTAAGTTCGGGAGATATCAGGAAGACGATCCCCAGGTTACGGTCGGCTTCGGCAATCTCGGCGGCACGGCGACGGCACTCCAGGGCGGCGGCATAGCACTTGCCCTGGGTCTTGTAGTCACCGGCAGCCGCACATAGTTTGGCAAGATCCTCGTACTTGTCGGCATAGTTGGACTCCCACACCTTGATGGACACATTGTTGTCGATATTGAAGTAATTGATGGCCGCATAAATGCGTGCCTTACATGTACGTTCATCCACATTTATCTGCTGCTGGGCATTGATGCGCTGGCGCAGCTGCTTGGCGGCACGGGTGATGTTACGCTCGTATTCGTAAATCTCCGCTGCCCATTGCAGCTGCTTGAGGAATAACTGCACATCGGCAGGAATGCCGTCACACTTCCCGGTGGTGAGGAATGCGGATATCAAGTCCGGATGTATCTTATCAAGGGTGTCGAGTCTGGTCATATTCCAAATAGTTGGTTTCTTAAGTCTTTGACTGTCCGTTCCTGCTTACGTGTTTCCAAGGTCTCAATGGCCGACACATCACCGGTCTCGGCTTTCTTGGCAAGTTCGGCATCGATATTGTATTCTCCCAGGGCACAACCGTTACGGTAGGCGTCGTAATATACGTCACCGGGTATCGACAGACGGACTATAAGTGCCGTTTTTCCTTTTCCACGCAGGCCGAGAAGCGTACATATACGTTGGGGAGTGTACCCCAAGGCACCGAAAGTACGCACTTGGGATACATATTCGTCACCTATCAAGGTGGCCTTATCGACATTTGAAGTTGGACTGATTTCATTTTTCATGTTATTGTTCTATTTCGTTGATGGTCTTATATATCTGATATATCACTTGCGGCACCATGGCATTTCCATAGGCTTTTATCGCTTCTGTCCTCCATCTGGAATAAGGGTTTTGACGGATGGACCGGGAGCCTTTAAAAATGGCATCAGTATCCAATAAGTCGGAAATCCCATCATCTCCTCGACAAATAGGGGGTTGAGTTGGGAAGTCTTCCCAATACCGTAATCCGCATGTATTTCCCCACGCAGACTCGTTCTCTGGAGAGAGGGGTTTTTCCTTGTCGAGCCTCCCTTCCAATCCGATGCAGTCGGTGTGCTCATCAGATGGAAAATCCTTCCAAGTCCTACACTTCCGTTCGAACCGTTCTGATTCACTTTCCGAAACATCCCGTTCTTCGTAATGATAAAGCGGTCGTTCTGTCCTATTACTGCACCAATTGAACTGTCTGCCGCTTGAGGAGTAGGAAGAAGTCCCCCATAAACAAGCTGGCTTAGCAGACTGTTGTATGTCGTTCCGTTCTTGTATCCCTTTTTGAGTGCCCTTTCCTTCATTTTTTCCGGTGCTTCGCAACGTTGGACAGTCGTGGGAGTCTGCAACAAATTCGTACGGAGGTATTCTGCCATCCGTATCCGATTTTCCTTCACTCTTTTTTTTTCGTAATCTGAAGCTGTTGTTACAAGCGATGAACCAGACTCTGTCTCTTCTATGGGGCGCACCGACGGCACAAGCCGGTATAACAATCGGTTGGACAGTATATCCTTCGGCTTCAAGGTCCTTGCAGATGGTTTCGATGACAAACTCCTGTTTATCCTCATGCTCCGTAGCCGGCATACTTTCCATGTCAGCCTTCTTGCTGGGTTGTACCATTGATAAGATGCCAGCAACATTCTCACCAACAACCCAAGGCGGTCTGATTTCCCGTATGGCACGTTTAAATTCCGGCCAGAGATAGCGGTCATCTTCTGCTCCCTTTCTCTTTCCGGCCACACTGAACGGTTGGCATGGAAATCCTCCCGTGAGGACATCAATTGTTCCTTGCCATTCTCTAAAATCTGTTTTTGTGATATCCTCATAACTTTTTGAATTAGTGAACCAATAATTAAGTACTTGTCTACAAAATGGGTTGATTTCACAATGGAATACATTTTCCCAACCCAACCAATAAGCGGCCAATTCCGGCGCACCTATTCCGCTGAAAAGTGATGCATGTCTCATTGGATTACCTTGTTTTGGTCAGCTATCATATCAGCTGTCTGTTCCACATCCAGTAATTCTCCGTTTCGGACTAACCGGACGGGCTGTTCAGGGAACATGGCGCGGTACCGGTGAATGGTGGCTGTAACATATTTCGGATCAATCTCCATAGCATAACAGATACGGTCTATCTGTTGGCATGCCATGAGGGTTGAACCGGAACCAGAGAAGATGTCGAGGACTATCTGACCGAGAGTGCTGGAATTGGATATGGGATATGCCATAAGGGCTATGGGCTTCATTGTCGGATGTATGGCATTGCGCTGCGGCTTGTCGAAATTCCAGACGGTAGTCTGCTTACGGTCGGAATTCCATTGATGTCCGGCACCCGGTTTCCAGCCATAGAGACAAGGTTCATGCTGCCATTGATAATCCTGGCGTCCCATCACCATAGTATTCTTTACCCAGATGCAGCATTGTGCAATCTTGAATCCCGCTTTCCTGAGAGAAGCCCGGAAATTCTCGCCTTCACTGTCCGCATGGAATATATAGTAGGATCCTCCCGGCTTGAGTACGGCGAACATGACAGAAAACACTTGCCTGAGAAAGGTGGCGAACAAGTCGTTTTCCATGGAATCGTTCTGAATGGTGAGTTCCTCCTCTGTACTGCCTTCATAGTTCACGTTGTACGGCGGGTCTGTGACGCACAAGTCCGCATGCTGCCCGTTCATTAGCGCCGTGATGTCCGCTTTGGAACGGCAATCGCCACACATCAGCCGATGACTGCCGAGCAACCATATATCGCCGGGTCTGGCAATTACAGTATCTTCAGATGCAGGAACATTAAAATCGGTGGCATCTTCCTGCACATTTTCCGACTCATGCTCTTGGGCAAACAAGGGAGATACCTGCCCGAAATCAGTGGTCTTGACCTCATAACCCAGGTTGAAGCGCTGCAGGGTGTCAGAATCTATATTATATTTTTTGAACAGCAGGGTATCCGGATTCCTGGTGGCAAACTCGGAATTATAGGCTGCGATTTCCTCTACCGCTTCCTTCTTGTCTGCCGCAAAAATGGGTTCATAAGGTATTTCCGGTATTGTAAACCCGGACTTGCGCAATGCAAGCAGTGCTTTCCGTCTCTGATGGGCATCGATAATCCAGAGCTTTCCGTCCGGATCCTGCCAGGCTTTGAACGCATACTTGAAACCACGGGTGATGATAAGCATCTGCAGTTTCGATAATTTGTCAGGATCAGACTTCTTGAAGTCCTCCTGAAGCTCCAAGAACGAATCCAGCGGGGCAGTAGGCAAACCACCCAAATTAAATACTTCTATCAGCTTTTCCATTTTACTTCGAATTGAATTTTTGCAATATTGTTTTGAACAGTGATTCCCGTTCACGGTGACGTCGGAGATTCTCCTTGTCTTGGGTGCGCTTGTTTTGCCTGTCAGCGCGTTTCAGGTAACACTCGTATCTGCGGATATTGTCCGTCACGTTCTTATGCAGGCGCAGGAACTCCTGCGGGTCCGTCTGCAGCAGCTTCTCCAGTTGTGCTCTCTCTGACTGGTGGGCTATGAGCGGATGAATGTAGAGGAACTTCCCAGTGTCGTTGAACGATTGCAGCTCATCGAATGCCTGGAGATTACGGATACGCAGTTCCACCATGTCCATGATGTCACGCTTCTGCGGTTTTCTTTCCAGACTTTCGTCGAGCTGCTTCATCTGTTTCCAAGTGACCACACGGTCGTTGTAGATGAGTGTGGCTATTTGGACTTGCGGGTCGAAGAGGTTGTCCCAGTCGATTTGCGGGTATTCCTCTTGTTTTTGGACTTTTCCGGAGTTTCTTTGGCCGGCTCTTTTTTTTTCTCTTCTTCCAGAGCCTGCTCAGTCTCCTGGGCACGGGCTTCCGCTTCATCCCTGGCTTCCTCCGCTTCATCGGCACGCTGTTCGGCTTCTTCAGCACGGGCTTCCGCTTCCTCAAGCGCTTGTTTCAACTCTTCTGCCGAGTTGTCTGCCGGAGCTGCTTCAGGCTTTTCCACGTCATCATGTGGACCGGTCTCTTCAGTATGTGTTGTTTCCCCTTCGGGCATTTGCTGTTTTTTTTCGGCCGTTTTTTTCGTAGCAGGACCTTTTGTTTTCTTTTCTCCGGCATCTTCAGCCTCTTTTGCGATCATAGCCCGGCGATACTCACGTATCTTCTCACGTGTAGCACAATCTAACAGTGCATAAAGGATATCATCGGCATAACGTTTGGGATTGCGTGAGAATGTGGCAAGCTGCGGAAATCCAGGAACTTCTTTAGCCAGTAACTCAAGGTCATATTGTGCCACATCCGGATTCCGGAGAGCCACGAAATGTGTCTTCTTTTCTTTGAAACTATACATAACATACAGATTTAAGTCTTACAAGCCAACACGCTGCCTATAAGGGAATTCTGCTGACTTGTAAGAGGTGTTTTTTACTAAGCTGTCTGCACACGGCTGCCGGATACCTCGACAAGTGTAGAGGCATCAAGCACCATGAAGGTGATGGAAGAACCCGCTTTGGCTGTCCAGGTGGCGCCGTCCTCAAGCACAAAGCTGTTGCCGTCGGCAATGGTGGCCGCCTTGTCGGTACCGGTACCCTCAAGTGTGATGTAACGTCCCTTATCATTGGCTGTCAATCCGCTGACAGTGGAAATGGCGTATGTGCCTTCACTGCCATCGGGGATGGTATAACGGTTGTTGGTGGATTTAATGGCAAGTGCCGTTGCGCCAGCCGTGTGAGCCGCTGCCGGAGCACGGACAATATCGCCCGTATACTTGTAGTACTGGTCAATGCTTGTACGTGTGAAGGTATAGGTTACATAACGCCCGTCCTTGTCATTTTTGGACTCGAAGGAGGAGAGTACCATCGGACGGTCATAGTTGCCGAGGATGTACCACTGCGCATCGCCCACTTCCTTGAAAAGGATGATGAACTTGCCTCCGGCATGCTGTTCAATGAAATCGAGCAGCTGGTCACGCATGCCGCCCATGACGGCAACAAAAGTGTTGGTACCGCTGGTGGTAATGTCACCTTTCTCACCGGTTGAAGTGTAGGTGGGAATATCGTGCGCCGCAAAGTACTTCATGTATTGTCCGGCTTTCATCGGGATGGTGCTTATCTCTCGTTGCTGGTTAGGAAGCGGAAAGGGCACATCGGAATTTACCTGGTCGATATCCACCAAATAAATCTTATAGGCGATGTTTGAGCCATGCGTCTTACGGTCGGATACATCGTCCACGTCACCGATGACCATCATGGCGGCCAGTGTGGTACCGGAAAATCCGTAAATTCCCAGCACAGAACCGGGAGACATGACCATGTCAAGAATAAACACGAGTGCCAGAAGCACCATCAGCGAAAGGAAAAACCGGACCTGCATCTTACGGGCGGCCTGGTTCCCTTTACGGAAAGGATTTGAAATTCTTTTTGCTTTCATACAATTTTAATTTTTAAGTTATAAAAAACGGAGCGGGCTTAAGTGGACCCGCCCCGCGCTACCTGAAAACAATCTGTTCTTATAGACAACCAATTATCTGACTCCAGGAATGTTGGGCTGGAGTGCAGCGTTCACCTTGCGTACACCGCCTACCTGACGTTCCAGTTCCAGGAAGTTCCCCTTGCTGTTCAGGATTATCATGATATAGTCACCCTCTTTGGTAGGAGTATAAGCTTCCGTAATATCGGCGAACTTGTCCGACTTGGCGATGGTAGTGGCATTCTCTGTGCTGCCACATTCAATGATGTAGGCTACACCGGCTTTGGCTCCCGTAATGTCCGTAATGGCTTTGGCGGCAGTGTTGGCCGCTGTTATCTGCCAGAATCCCTTTGAAGCATCGACAGTGGTCGCGTCCGCTGCCATATCGACGGCAGGTTTGTTCATGAAGATCTGCTGCCATTCGTAATTGTTGGCCTTCAGTTTTTCCAGGCTGTCAAAACGGCGGCCGGTGAACGAAGCGGCGGTACCTTCTTTCCAGGTGGACCATGCCTTTACCAGTTCCATGTCCTCTTTCACCTTGATGGAGAGCATCTCTCCCGGTACGAATTCCAGGAACTGGAGGTTGCCCGGAATATCCATGAACATGAGGGGAAGCTGGCCGAGGTAAGGCAACCAGATGATACGCATATTCGTGTCAGGTACCACATTGCGGTAACTGTCCGGACCGGAAAAATCAATGTCCTTTCCATATTTGGCGCGGACATTCTTAATCCACCAGGGCAAATGGGTTTTATTCAGATAGAGGACGTGGCGGTCAAGGTCCATGTCTTCCGTGCAGGAAGCCACCACATCGCCGACAAACTCCTGAACGGAATCCAACATGTTGGAAGCCGTGTAGCTGCGATAGGACTCATCGTCATGGGGAAGAATCTTAAACTCATGCATGTAGCGGACCAGCGTGTATATGATTCCGGTCGACGCGTTCAAGTAATTGCCTGCAACACCCGTTTCCGGCTTGACATAGATCCCCCGCATACGGCGTTTGTTCTGCTCCACCTGCGCAGTTTCCAATGAGTTCAGGATGCAGAACTCGATCATGTTCCACTTGATAGGATCGGAGCCTTCCTTGTTCAGATAAGCGATGTACATGCGCTCCAGTTCTTTCATCGGACCGAACTTGAGCTTGATCATCGCATCATCCACATGACCCATCTCGTTCTCAAGCTTCATGTCACCCTTCCAGATTTCACCCTGCTGGTAAGCTTGGGAAACTTCGGAGAAGAAGGCATTGAACACGAGGTCATGGTCTTGAATTCCATAGCGGACGGGAAAATACTGCGTGAGGTCGCGGACTGAGAGTACACGGGCAATCAAATAGTCCTGACGCAGGACCACATACTGGTTGCCCACACCGGCTGTATCCACCCCTTCGTAGTTCGTACTGAATTCTCCGGCTGCCAGACGTTTGGCGTCAAGCATGCCGTTTCTGTGCAGATAATCGTAACGCTGCTGCAGTGAACGGGAGAAAGTAACGGCCTGGCGACGGAAAGCGGCCCCTTCAATCTCTTCATTCCATGGACCGTAAGAAGAAGCGGAGGCCGGATTGACAGCAATCTTGTTCCAACGTTCGGACATGGAGAACATCTGGTTTTCGATACCGAAAAGATACCGGGAACGGTCTGCCGGTCCCGTGAACATGATGGAAGCGGCTGTCACTGTCCGGGAAGGGATATCATCCTCCGCGCGGTTGTTCATATTGTCAACCAGGCTCTGCACAGCAGTGGCCAGTTGCACCAGACCTTCACCGTTGGCTGGCTGTGAAATGGTCTGCACCGGTCCATTCCCGCCGTTTCCCTCTTCCGTGGCTGTTGAATTGGTTTGTACCGGATTGACGATACTTCCAAGAATGGACTGTACCTGGTCAATCTGTTCCTGGGTGACGGCAACCGTTTGCCGTTGCGCCGCCTGGTCCGCAGCCAAGTCATCCTGAAGGATAGACTGATACTCCTGATTATAGGAGTTGACTATCTGTCCCCATTCTTCCTGGGTCAGTTGATTGGCTTTCGCTTTGTCCAGCAGATTCAGTTTCTGCAGGACGGTCTGAATTCTTTCCTTTAAATTCATGATAAACAAAAGTTAAGTTATAAATAGTTGAGAGCACTTCTTTTTATATTCTCAATCTCCATATAGCTGCGACCGAGTTCTACAGCCTTAGCCACAGCTTCGGGAAAAGTCATGGAGGCGTCAACCAGCCCTTTATCGATGGCATGCGGAGTATCGAACGTTTCACCACGGAATACCGGATCGTCTTCCGGCAGGTTGCCCAGTTGCGGTCTGGACGCAAGAACGGCGGCAAGGAACTGTTCATTGGGTGGATCCAGTTCTTCTTTGATGTACTGTTCCGGTTTCCCTCTGAGCAAGTCATCCGTCTTTTTATTCTTCAGGTCTGATTTCGTGGCTTTGGCCTGGATGAGTTTGAGACCCATCTTTTCGAACCATCCGTCATAGTTACAAGTGGAAATCATGGTTCCTATGCAGCCGATGGTATCATAGGCCGTGAGTGCGGCAATGAATTTGGAATGGCAGGTTATATAATAGCTGGCCGAACAGTTGCATTGCTCCACCAATGTCATGACAGGCTTGCCGAGTGAGCGCATCGTTTCACTGAGTCTGTCCATATACCATGCTTCCCCTCCCGGAGAGTTCACATGCAGGAAATGGCAGGTTATGGCCGGATTGGCTTCTGCCGCAAGCAGGTCCCGTTCGAACTGCTTGGAGGAGAAATACCACTGACAATCTGAGGTGATGAATCCCCAGATACGGTGATAGGCGATACTGCCTTCAGGAAGTTCGTCAGAAGAGAAGTCATCGGTGACGGTTATACCTTGGAGTTCTGAACGGGCCTTCATTTCCTGCTGAAGAAGTGAAAGGGCCTTTTTCGATGTCTCCTTATATGTGGGGGGATTTTCATTGAAGAAAAAGGATGTCGGCTGCAGACTGTCAGCGGACACCAATGGAAAAGCCTCTATCATGGCAGAAGACAAGCCCTCTGCCGTGATAAGAAGCCGGTGTATATTTAAAGTAAGAAGCTGGCGTAGATAAGTTCTGTTCATTGCGTATCTTTTCAGCGAAGATAGGCAGCCTGCAGAAAGGGGTGAAGGACGCTACAATAGCGGGGAACTGAGCATTTTGCACTCAATTTTCAGAGTCGCCGAATTCAGATTGGGCGATATCGAGACAATGGCGGGTATTTTTTTGTCCCCGATCCGGAAACTCCGGTGCCTGGTGTCAGTGAACTCGACAATGCAGAACCTGCCTGCCAGGAAGTCTTTCATCACTCCGGATGGAGGAAGGCTTATGCTTATATCTTTATTGCAATTGAAACAGCGGCCCGCCTCTGAGGATTCCGGTACCGGAGTAAACTCAAACTCATCGGCCATGAACCGATAGACATCCTGGCGCATGTTACTCACCGGATAGACTTTAATCTGAATGGAAAGTTCTTTCATATTAGGATATTTATTTGTAATTCAACAAGTTCGCCATACATAGGACATCTTGTCCGCCATTTTGGGACAAAACGCATAGTTCGGTCGGTGATTTTTTAGCCGTTTTTTAACTTCTTTTTATATTCGCGGCGTTTTTTCCGCTTGCGGATGTTCTCCCGCCACCGATAGAAGTTCTTCAGCAACGCATCCTCACTGATGCTGTCTATGCAATACGCACATAGGAAATTGTGAACGATATCGAGATTGTTCAACTCATGCCCGTTCAGGTCGTTCTCGTCCATTGCCGTATGAAGTTCCCGGTTGAACATCCTGCGTATTTCCGTTTCTATGATTTTGGCCGACCGTGGAGACAGATAGTTGTATATTTCCGGATCCTTACCGATACGCCTCTCCGGGAGTATGATAGTCAGATTACCGTCATCTATGGGAGACTGGTTCTGATGACGCCGCGACATCAGCGTCCATATCACATGGTACAAGTCCGTATTGTCAGGAATACGGAAAGGTTCATCCGCACCGTTGTTGTACTTTCCACGCAGATATTCAGCCAGGTAAGGTGTAATTGAAATACTCGTCGTAATCATGCTCATTTCCTTAAAAAAATTTTTTGAAACCGTTTTTGTTTATTTTTGCTTCCAACTGTCCTACAGTCCAACAGCATTATTAAAGTTACTGATTATTATTTAGTTATACAAATTTACTATAAAGAAAATACTGTTGGAGGACGTCCAACACGTCCAACAAGCCGCATTTTTTGCCGTTTTTGTTGGACGGAGCCAGTTGGATGGTTGAAAAATGGCAATCCAACACGTCCAACAGCGTCCAACAAGACAACGCCATTGTAGTATATATATATGATTAAATAGAAAATATATACTACTATACAACAGAGAGTTACATTTTAAAATTCTTTCTCTTGTTGGACTGTTGGACTGTTGGACGCCTCTTTTGAAATATTTTCTTTTCAAAACTCCCTCTATATTGCTTATCTTTTTATTCCAGGGGGTCCGGGGGATGGAGTAGGGAAGTATCATAATATACCAGGGTGATGAAACCGAACGAAATGTCCGTAAATCAGAATATAAAAAAGCATTTATTCCCGATGGGGCGGCCACCGGGAATAAATGTCTGGTTTGTGATATAGGAAAATGTAACATCAGAACTTCAGCTCTTGGGGGGCACCGATTGCTCCGATAGGGTCATTGTCGGGATTATCGTCAACACGGGATTCTTCAGAACCGCGTTGTAAATCAATGCTATATAATTCTCTGAAAATTTCGTAGTTGATAGCTATGCAACTGGAATTGGTACACTTCTTCTCAACTTTACGCACCATGTCATTGTTGAGCTTTACCGGAATTCCGGTTTCATTGGGAGTATCTTCCTCGAAACCGCCGCGTGGTACCTCCACGACTTCATACCAATTGAACCGGCGTGCATGGACAAAGCCCAGGTAACTGGGATGGGAGCGGAGGTTCTGCTCGATGGTCGACTGCGTTGAGTCTTCCTGATTGTAAGAAGAACGTGCGTACTGCGTATAGATGGTACTGACGCGTAGGAATAACACGCGGGTTCCTGCAGGAATAGGAACCTCCTTCTTCTCTCCTCCGGGCAGCTTGATGGTGATTCGTTCCGGTGTATCAATGGCGAAGTCCCTGCCTTCCCTGATTGCCTTGGTATCAATCATCACATCCATAGCCTTGAAGAATGTGGCCAGCTTATCCGTCTTGGAAATCAGTTCCACCTGAAATTTGATTTTATCGCAGGCTATTTTAAAAAACTCCTCATAGGTGAACGGCATTTTCAACTCTGTATAATCCTCAATCAGTCTGCATGTTGCCAGAAACAATGATGCAGTCTTCATGAGCCGGTCAATCTCACCGGCATTCACCAGTGCCTGCTTCAATTCATCATAGGATTTCTGCTTCAGTGCCCGGAAATGCTGCATTACCAGCGGACGCAGCTGAAGGACTTCAAAGAGGACATTCGACAACCCGATTTTGACCGGATCTTCTATATCCTTGAGTTTGTTGAAAAGCTCCACTTCCTCCCTGGTCCGGTTTTTCGGTTTGGGGACTTCGCAGACTATAATACGTGACATGAGTGCATTGTCATCACGTTGGGGAGTTTCCTGGCCGCAAATGATAACCGGCGCGTACACCTTGTCGTTTTCTATCTCCTTGCCGGATGTGCCTTTACGCTTCTGTCTTCCATCGCCATCATATACTATTCCTTTAAGTGCCTGGAACTTTATATCTGATATATCCTTATTGTTGTATTCATCAAGGACAACCGGAACATCCCGGAAAGTGCTCATCAATGTGGACATGGCTGCATCGGTACCGATGTTCAGGTTGAAAATTGGTATTTTCGGAGATATGAACAGGGAACGGATGGATATCGCAATCTGTGTTTTTCCGGATGACATCGGTCCCATAAAGAATGGCGCTGTAAACAAACGGTCTATGCAGTGTATATTGCTTCGGAAAGCGCACATGATGGCAAAGAGAATGGCCCATTTCCCGTTGTCATTGATTTTATAGACACGGTCCATCAGTGAGGCCCATTCGTCGAAAGTACAACGTTTGTCTATAGGGATTTCCTTATAGACAAGCTGTGAAATAAGTTCATACTTGTCGGACTGCTTGCCGGAACCGGCATATATGGTGGAGAATGCCGGCAGATAATAGTTCTTGCCATTGTGGGTGACCACTCCAAGCTCATTTACCGCATCAAATCTCGGTATTCCGTCAACAACATGGAAGATGCCGTTGGCAAAGGCAAAAAACTGTTGGTCATCCCGTCGGGAAAAACCGTCTTCCTGCTGGTTCCCGTATGTGGAAACCTCTGTGCAAGTAACATAATGTCTGCTCATATATTCACGTATTTTAGTCCAATGTTTCTCTTCACCATTGGTGAAGTTGACTGCTTCCAGCATAATCAGCTTCTCCTCAATAGTGCTTTTCTTGGCCAAGACTTTGGAATTCACCTCAATGTAAAGTGGTGTCTTGTAATAACGGCGGTTTATTCTAAGGACACGTTTGTTTTCCTCATCGTTGTCCGAGTAAATATGCAAGAGTGGAATCATATAGAAGTCACCGACCATGGTATGGCCGGACTTCTCATTCTTGAAAAGGTAGCATACCGGTTCCCCCTGCTTGTTTAACTTCGGATAGTAATTGCATTGCTGGAACATCTGCAGATATTCCGGATTGTCCTGGACATAACGGGGAAGTTCGTCCGGGTCATAATTCTCTTCAGTATAGTCATCGTCCGTCCGTTGTGCATTGATGGCCATGCGTGATTTGCGTTTGGCCAGATAGGGCTTGAGTATTTCATTCAAGGCTTGCTTGGTCAGTCCCAGGCAATTCTGAAAGTAGGTAAAGTTGATGATGCGTACCGAATCTTCCGCGTAGCTGATTATTTCAGCACAACGTTCGATATAGGGAGCACGCTCGCCATTATAGGTCTTAAAAAAAGATTTGTGCAGGAATACATAGAATTTCGCGAAATTGAAAGTCTCGATGATATCGTTTGCCTCCCCGTCCATATTTTCCTCGTCGTCACTTCCTTCCTCATCATTATCATCCTGGACATCCCGTTCGACCGTTATGGTGATATTGGAGAGCCCGGCACGGAAAATGGCAGATAATCCGGCAAGGTAACCGGATTCCGTACCGTCCTTTGCAATGGTAAGACCATCGCTGTCAGAGGTGAACATCTGGCTTGCCTGACGCAACTGCTGTATGTCGTTCATTCCAGGAATGCCATGGACGTATGCTATGGGGGCATCTCCATACAAGGTGAGGAATTCTTGATAATCTGATGTCAGGATGCAAGGCTCATTTCCGCTACGTGCCTCCGCAATCATATCGATACCATATATGCCGGGAGCCATCTTGTCTTTCTCCTTGATGGAAGCTGTCTTCCGCTGTCGCAAGATGGAATTCACTTTCCGCTGGATGACTTCTGTGTTGCTGCCGAAAATCCCGGCCATTATCTCTATGCACTTGAGAAGAAGCGTTTCCGAAGGGATGACAGATATGAGGGTTGAAAGCCGTTGCATTGCCTCTTCCTCTCTGTTTGGGTCGGTTCCGGGATTCTTGCCTCGTAAGGAGATGGCAAAATATTGAAGGAAATTCTGTTCCCGGTTTGCAAGCCATTTCCCGGTTTCAAGTTTCTGCTCCTGGGCAATATTATCAGGATCTTTCCCTTCAGGAAGCGGAACTGCACTGACCTGGAAACCCGCACGCAAGAAAGCCTCACAGTTGGCCAGTGACGCTTTCAGCCCGGCTGCATCCGCATCATATACAAGTATCACGCGATGGGTGAACCGGCCAAGCAGCTGTATCTGTTCCGGAGTCAGTGCGGTTCCGCTGGTGGCAACGGTATTGCAGACACCGAACTTGTGCATGGACATGGCATCGAACTGACCTTCGACTATATACGCACAATCATACCTTGCAATGGCAGTACGTGCCTGGTACAGACCGAAAAGGTGAGTGCCTTTCTTGAACAACGGCGTGTCCCCGGTATTGACGTACTTGCCGGTGTTTTCCTGCGGGATCAGCCAGCGTCCGGTATATCCGTTTATGTTGCCCTTGATATCAAAATAGGGAAACATGATGCGGTCCTTGAAAGTGTCGAAGGTGAAGTTCTTCTCGCTTCTCTTCAGAATGTCCGTTTCAAGTAGCTTCTGTTCGGAAAATCCGGCTGCAAGCATCTCCTTTTTAGCCAGGTTACCTGCCGGGGCATATCCAATTCTGAAATCCTTCAGGACCTTGTCATCCAGACTGAACCCTCTGTCATGCAGATAAAGTTGCGCCTCCGGAAGATGCTTCTCGAAAAAGAATGCGGCGCCTTTCATCGCTATACGCTGCGCTTCACGTTCTTTTACCCTGGCCGTTTCCTCGTCGGACATCACCCGTTCAGGGAGAGAGATTCCCGCACGGCCAGCCAGCCAGGTGACAGCCTCGTTGAATGACATGTTCTCATGATCCTGGACAAACTGGATAACATCCCCTCCCTTGCCGCAGACGAAACACCTGTATGTCTGTCTTGACGGACTGACGGTCATCGACGGATGCCGGTCCGGATGAAACGGGCAGATCCCTATATAATTGATACCTCTCTTGTGAAGGGATACAAACTGGCCGATCACGTCCGTAATCTCGTTGGCATCCTTTATTCTCTGTTTTAATTCGTCATCAATCATTGTTCTTCAAATATGCAAAGTTGACGCGCTGCGAATGCCTCCTCCAGTGTTATGCCGAAATACTTCGACAACGCGATATATTCTTCTTGGTTTATATTTTTTCGGCCATAGAAAATATCCCACCAGCGCATCTGGTTGATGCCTACCTCCTGGTAGAAGGCACGGTTGGGCATGAAATTTTCCGGATGCCGGAATTTCAGTCGGAGAATCTCCTGCACCAGATTCCGCTTGACTGTCTGTCCCACTACAATATGCTTCCGGTGCATATATAACTGTACAGCCAATGCGGATCTTCCCAAATGCTCCGCCATTTGTTCCAATGTCTTCTTATTGACATTTTCCCGGACGTATCTGTCCTCATCGGGTTGCCATCTTCCATTGTTCATAGCTTTCTTTCCTCCATATCTGTGTATAGTCTTCATTGAATTCGTATTCAGAGTGCCCGGTGATATAGCAGCAACAGAATTTGATAAATAGTTCCTGCTGCTCCGGTATGACCGAGCCCCCGATATCATAGTAATGCATGACCTTGAGCTTGTCGAGGGCACTATATACCCTCGTCTCAAACTCAAGAAAAGCGTCGACGCCAAGCTTCTCCAAGAAACGGTCTATCCAATCAAGATTTTCCATTCTATATTTCAATAGGCTTTCCATATCATCAAGGACGTTATCCGCTCCTACAGTTCCCGCGTTTCCTTCAGGCTCCCAATGAACAAGCTCATCAGTCTCGCATATAGTCCGGAAGCTTCCTTCAGATTATCCGGATTCTTGCCTGTAAGCTGTACATCCATCTTGTTCTTGAAATAATCATTCCGTATGAGTAGATGCAATTCCCGGTTCCGGTCATCAACTACCGAGACCTTCACTTCCTCCACCACACTCCCCAGTTCTGAGGCATCCAACCACAAATATGACTTTTCATCTGTCTTCAGATGGCAGTATCGATTTACCTTGCCACCTTTACGAATTAACTCCACTTCGACGATTGTTGCTACCTGATTGGTACGCAGGATGCGCACCTTCTGACCTTTCTTCATTGACCTTTCTTTTTTATTCATTACTTGATTGTTTTTAGCCGAACAGCATTGGGCTCAGTTCATAATTACTTATCAAAATTTCTGTTTTATGCTTCGCCTCCGTTAGATTGGCGACCTTGAGAGGCATATCTATCTTTTCTACATGCCATTTATTCACAGTAACGAAATACCGGAGTGTTTGACACCAAAAGTTAGATAAAATGAACTTTCCTTTTATTTCCTGCAGGAGAGTAAGCAGCTGGAACAATTCTTCGTGAGTATATCCACGGTAATGACCTTGAGTACATCCTGGATATGGTGGGTCAAGGTAGAAAAACGTATCGGATGTATCTCTTTGTTTTATTACATCCAGCGCATCCCGACAAGAAATTTGCACATCCTGCAGGCGATTCCTCAATGCGGAATTAAACTCTCTACGCTTGTTTCGCATGAACACACCGGTATGGCTTCCTGCCGAACCATTACACCATTTCCAACCGCCGTGCATACTTCCGGAAAAAGAACCGTTTGTTATTATGAATACAGCCCAGGCTATATCAGTATCTCCGGCCGGAACTCTTCCGTTATAGTAATCTTTAGCCAGATAGTAGTCAGATTCGGAACAAAGACTATTGTCAATCTTTTCAGCCAGTTGCTCAAAATTAGTCGCAACCTGCCGATAGAACGTAATAAGTTTATCGTTCTTATCATTAATCACCTCAAGATAGCTTTTGGGCTTTTGAAAAAAAACAGCACCTCCACCAAAAAAAGGTTCACAATAAATTTTGTGAGCCGGCATCATAGAAATAATTTTGGCTGCCAGCTGCTGCTTACCCCCGTAATATGTGATTGGAGTTCTCATTTAGTTCCTTTCTTTATAGTTTTAAAACTGATACCAATAGTCTGCAATCTCTTTAAGGCTTGTTTCTCATAATCCTTTTTAATTTTCTCGCTGATTTTTTTATCCCAGCAATCGACACAAAAAGTTCCATCGGGAGTATTATAGCAACCACCTTTTATCGGCTTCCCACATCTCTTGCATTGTAATTCACTATCCATTGGGTTCATATCTATTTTTTTACATTACAAAACATACACAGCTATATGTTCCACTTTCAGGCAGTTCCCCGAAGTTAACCCTGATACACAACTCTCCGCAAATGACAAAAGGCTTATCGCTCATCACCTTGCCATAGGCACCATAATGTTCGTGAAAGACCTCTGACCCCGGTTTCATTGAGTCCAGTGCCGTTTTCATTTTCTCGGAGGTATAAACGGTTATCCATCTGTTTGCATAATTGTAATAAAGCAGTCCGGTACCGAGAGAATCGCACATCTTCAATACGGTTTCTTCTACCTGCTGCCTGCTGAAGACAACGCTGGTCTGCAGCTTCTGCACCTTAACGTCCGGGAATTTCTTTTTGAATGTTGTTTTAGTAACCATGATTCTTGTCATAAGATTGTTATAATTCTTTAAATTCCTGCTCCATCCGGCACTTTCTCACGTAAAGTCCATCTATAATGTACTGGGTACAATACTTGGGAAGGGGGATAACAACAAGGTCACGAGTACCCCTATCGGCATCGCGATACACACAGCATTCCCTGCTGCTTTTTAGGATTGAATCAAGCAGGGAATCACACTTTTCAATCTCTTCCTTGAGGGTTTTGGCCCTCTCAAACGATTCATTGTTCATATTATCTTAAAAATAATGGTGTGATGTACATAGAGGTGGAAATTTTTGCTTGGTAGAATACCCCATAAACTCCAAGGTAAAGATGTCCTCTTCGATATCTTTCCACGCCGAATATACACCATACATACATTCACGCGCATAGAAAGGCGGCTTGTAGGGGTCGCATACGCAGATTATCTGCACATGTGATTTACTATTGTATGATACCAGCTTCGTCCTGGAATCGTCGAATAAATCTCCAACGACATGTTGCCCGGGCCGGATATTGTAACAGTAACTGTTGTCCTGATACACGTCAAGGGTCTCCCAAGGATATGTCGGGAAATCTGTCATTTTCAAATCTCTCATATTACCGCATATTAGATAGATACCCAATTGCAAATCCTATTATCCCAATATTTATCATCAAGACGATAATATCAAAGAGAAAGAGAATTCGGTAAGATCCGGATGCTTTCCGCATTGCCCAGACACATAGTATCAAGACTGCCACTATCACAATTAGTGATATCCACAAAAAAACAATCACATTACTCATCACTGTCCTATTTTTGCAAATTGATCTATCTTATCTGCCAAGGTATAATAGCCCATCACCTTTTCATAGGATATGATGCAGACAATGCTGTCGCTGTCATGCTCCACAAGAATAGTCCACTGTCCACCCTTGGCATTCTCATATACCTCGAGCCGAACCGGACGGCTGCGTGGGTATTTCTCATTCATAACCTTAATCTGATGCTCGATGTCACACTTCAGTGCATCCAAAGAACATTCGTCAGCAATCAGATGTCGGTCAAACTGTTGCACGTATATCTGTAATGCCCTGCCTTTTTTGTTGACATTGGCATAAGTCTTGATGTTATCTATAAAGTATCTCATAGCATTCAGATTTTATGTATTTACCAAGTATTGCTCCATAAGTTCGGGGATATCTTCTATCATCTTCAGCATACACTCATGCGGCGCATTAAGAAATGAAATAGCAAGGATACTAAAGTCCTGGTCTATCTGCCGAACTTCATCTACCTGCAGGTAGTCCAGCGCATCAACGGCATCGACGAAAGGAAGATGACTCTTGAGTGCAAATCCACAGTTGCATATTACTCTGCCCGAAGCCGTCGGACGTGGAATCCACATCCTGAACTGTCCGTCAGGAGTGGAAATGGAGGAAAAACCTTTGTTGTTATTCATGTATTCTGTTTATTAAGTTAGTAAATCATCGTCTCATATAGGGGAATCGAACCCCAGTCGCGGCAAATCTTAAGTATACCGCTACCATTTGAATGTAGTATGAGGGGCCGGACTATCTTCGCAGACCGCCACAGCCATAGAATACACATTAAACACAGATGGCACACCTCACGGTGGGCTTATTTCATTTGATTCCGATGCCAGTAGGAAATCATCTCACCCACATTACGAACCTTGATTTTTGCCTTGATATTCTCTCGATGGCGGTTAACCGTACAAGGCGAGATATGTAGCTCTGCCGCAATTTCATCAGTTTGGCAGCTGGAGGCAATGAGCCGGAATACATCCATCTCGCGATCGGTCAGTGCTGTATCAAGCTCCGGTCTGCATATCACCCCTTCATGTTCACATTCACCCCGTAACGGGCATTTGACCTCCTCGAATACAAACCGTCCATCCTTGTTAATGTCAAGATTGTACTGGTCATACTCTCCGAAATTGCATCGGATGAAACGATGAACTACCCGGAATTCATAATGCCACCGGTTCATCGTGCTGCTGGAGTAGAGCTGCATCAGCCGAGCATGTGCTTTCGGATATCTGTCTCTGATGACAGTAAGCATGTGTTCGATAGTCGGGCGGTCAGCCTCCTTGAGAACAACAGCCGGCTGCCCGAACTCTTTCATCATCACATCACCTTCAGGGGTGTTGTAGAATTCAATATTGGAGATAAATGCTACCATATAATTTGAGTTGCTACACGTCCTTTTCTAATTTTATACCCAACATCTAACAAAGCTCTTTCATATTCAGGTTTTAAATGTCTGCTACTTACCAGATATCTTTTTTTTCCACTGCGTATTGCTCTCTTTATATCATTTATTAAGTAATTGAATTCTTTTGGAATCGGATTCATTCCTTGTACAGAGACCATGTCTTTGATTTCGGGCGTTATGGTAATATTTTGTTCCATAATCTTAATAGCTTTTAGTTGTTGGAAATAATTCTTCTACACTCTTGCCGAGATATTCGGCGATAACTTTCTGCTTAATAAGTGGAGGATTGTTCTCTCCATTAATCCAACGATACACTGCCGCCGGAGTAGAATAAGTCAATTCGGCCAATTTCTTAATAGTTTCTTGCTGCTGATTAGGCAGGCTCTTCATATAGTCTGTAAATACCATAATTGATAAATAATTAAAGTTTTCTATTGATTTTGCATTTCGTTTCCCCAACTTAGTCGCGCGAATTTATTAACGCAGTGCAAACATAGAAATAATATTTCAAAATATGAAATCAATAATTGAATATTATGAAATTTTATTTCATAAAAGAAGATAACTTATTGATAACCAATTCATAACTTTAAATTATGAAAAAGAAGAATGAAACACCGATACATCCAGTGATTGAAAAGATACGTAAAATCATTGCAGATAGGGGGTTAACCCAAATTGTCGCAGCCGAATTTGCAGGAACATCACCATCTCAATTTAGCAAAATACTGGGGGGGGAAGTTCAACTAAGTTTATGGCAACTTTCAAATTTTGCAACGAACTTAGATATGGATATTATTGATGTTTTCACTTATCCTCAAAAATACACCCTCAACGGTAAGAGTGAAGAAGATTTGGAAGCAATTCTTCAGATAAAATTAAAAAAAGATCGGAAAGACCAAGTGCTTAAATTGGTTTTTGGTGATAACAACTTAGAAATACTAAATAAGTAATGAGAACAATAGAAATATTTTCTGTTTACAAAATTGATAGTTTCATAAAGAAATGGCGTAAGGCATTCCCAACTTTATCTATTCAGAAGGTGGATGAACCAACCTCTAATTGTTATGTACTATTTAAATATGATACTAATAAAACTATGAGATTTCCTTTTGAAGCTATACATGGAGCACATAAAGGGTTCATAGAAGGTTGGATAAAGGAATGCAATCCCCAGAAAATACTTCAGCCAGAAGAGCTTGAACATGAATTGCGAAAAATAGAAAAAGAAAATAATGATGATATACACTAATAGACAATAATAGAAGAATATACAGTTATACAGTTTTATACGCAACGGATTGTCAGCATCTTATTGTCAGTAGTGAAATTCCCGCTACCCCGACAGAAATTAATAAGCTACTGATTTTTCAGTAGCTTATTTTTGTATATACCCTCTTTCCCACTTATCCAAATAGCAGCGTAAAGCAACTCCCTTTTCCCACAATAGACTGCACCGTGATATTCCCTCCATGCCGGTTCATCACTTGTTTACATAAACTGAGCCCGATGCCCGAACCGGAAGGCTTGGTGGTGAAGAACGGTACAAAAATCTTATCTTGCACTTCCGGCAGAATGCCTTCACCATTGTCATTGACAGTGATTAGGCATTGCCACGAGAGGGCGGGTAGCATCTTCACTTCTATCCGGGGATGCTCTTTCCTGCTACATGCCTCTTTGGCATTTTTAATCAGATTAATCAGTACTTGTTCTATCTGTGTCCGGTCTATCTGGAGTATGCGGTCGGTCTCCGGAAGCTCTATCCGGATATACTCTTCCGAAAACAGCTTCTGCAAATCCTGCAACAGCTCGCGGACGGCAACCGGACGACGGACGGGGGCGGGAAGTCTTGTCAGCTTCCGGTAATTCTCCACAAACTCCAACAACCCCTTACTACGGCGGTGGATAGTCTGCATTCCCTGCCGCATGACGGGATAGTTCTTTTCCGACATTTCCCGCTCGCTCAAGGTTTCGGAGAGGGAGATGATGGGAGTGATTGAATTCATTATTTCGTGCGTCAGCACACGTATCAGCTTTTGCCACGCTTCCATCTCATTGCGTTCCAGCACGCGGGTACGGAAATTCCTCATCGCTTCGGAA
Organism: Bacteroides sp. AM32-11AC; assembly: GCF_003603515.1. NCBI lineage: Bacteria > Pseudomonadati > Bacteroidota > Bacteroidia > Bacteroidales > Bacteroidaceae > Bacteroides > Bacteroides sp. AM32-11AC. Next base: position 40,735 of record NZ_QTNH01000004.1, read on the forward strand.
AGCTCGTCCACCATATCCTCCATAGACCGGTTCTTGTAGGGAGAACGGAACGACAGCATCATGTCGTCATAGCGCAGGCTCTCTGCCAGATGGCGCATCATGCGCACCTGCATCATCTGCAGGCGGTACAGATGAACGGCAATCGCCAGCAATATCAAAAAAGCCATCAGTGCACTGAACCACAGTCCGGCATCCACCAGCAGATAAACGCCGACCGAAAGGAAGGCTATGCCGATGATGTGCAGTGCCACAATCAATGAATATCGTTTCATAAGCCCAGTTTTTCAAGTTTCCGGTACAAGGCGAAGCGAGTAATGCCCAAGTATTCGGCGGCACGGGTCACATTTCCTTCACTGAGCCGCATGGCACGTTCCACAGCCTGCCGTTCCAATTGCTCCAAGTTGAGGACTTCTTCTTCCTTCTTCTGACGGGAAACAGAAGCTTGGAACATAAAGTTCTCCGGACGAAGCAGAGAACCGTCTCCCAATATGACAGCACGTTCCACTGTATGCTGCAACTCACGTACATTACCCGGCCAGGCATATTTCAACAACTTGTTTTTCGCCTCCCGGGTCAGCCCGCGCATCTCTTTCTGATATTTGCGGGCATACCGTTGCAGGAAATACTCTGCCAGCAGGAGGATGTCGTTTCCGCGTTCCCGCAGAGGTGGAATATGCAACTCGATGGTGTTGATGCGATACAGCAGGTCTTGGCGGAAGTCTCCTTCGTCCACCAGCCGACGGATGTCTGCATTGGTGGCGCAGATGAGCCGCACATCAATGGGCGTAGCCTGCGTACTTCCCAAACGACTGATACAACGCTTTTCGATGGCAGTCAGCAATTTGGCCTGCATGGGCAGGGAAAGGTTACCTATCTCGTCCAGAAAAAGCGTACCGCCGGTTGCCACTTCCATACGTCCAGCTTTCGCTTTCCGTGCATCGGTGAAGGCGCCTTTCTCGTAGCCGAACAACTCGCTTTCGAACAACTGTTCGGGGATACTGCCGAGGTCTATCGTGACAAACGGCTTTCCATAGCGGGGAGAATTGCGGTAAAGCATACGGGCAATCACATCCTTTCCAGTTCCATTCTCACCTAATATAAGAATGTTGGCATCCGCATCGCGCAACTTCTCCACAGTAGAGAAAACTTGCTGCATGACGGGAGAATCACCGATAATAATCTCTTCGGAGCCTCCCGTTGTGGCATTGCTCAGTACTTCCACCTGCTCTTTCAGCAGATTTATCTCGGTGCGCGAACGGCGCAACTTCATGCCCGAAGAAAGGGTCGCCAACAATTTTTCCTTCTCCCACGGCTTGGGAATGAAATCCGTAGCCCCCGCTTTGATGGCACGCACTGCCTTGTCCGTATCCGCGTAGGCAGTCATGAAGATGACCACTGCTTGCGGGTCGATACTCAGAATCTGCTTCAAGCTGTCGAAACCTTCCTGACCACTGATGGCATCACGGCTGAAATTCATATCCAGCAGAATAATGTCCGGACGGAAAGTGGTCATAAAATGCTCGATGCGGTCGGGGGTCACCGCCACCTTTATCTTCTCGGCGTAGGGTTCGAGAAGAAGGTTCAGTGCAAAAAGCACATCCTCGTTATCATCTACAATCAATATTTTACCAAACTGCTCCATATCTGTTTTCTTTTCGTGCAGGCAAGGCCTACACAATCCCACATCTCTTGTACGGGCAAAGATAAGTATAATATCCATGTGTTGTGCGTGCATTATCGCACTATTTTTGTGCGCAACTGCACACGTTTGGAAAGCTTCGAACCACAACAAACACTTATAATACAACAACTTATACTTATGGCATAGAATTTGAACTTTATAGAGTAAAGAAAACAACTATGCACCGGAATATATTTTTATTGCTTATTACATTCAGTCTGACGTCGAGTGCCGTTGCCCAAGAGCACACGTTGGAGCTGACTTTGGAAGAAACCATCGAGCAGGCCCGCCAGCAGTCGCCCGACGCCCAAAATGCCCGCCATAGCTTCCGTTCCGCTTATTGGAACTACAAATACTACTGTGCCAACTACCTGCCGACGCTCAAGCTTACTTCCAATCCCTATCTGGACCGTGCTATCAACAAAGTGACCCAAAGCGATGGCAACGTCAAGTTCATAGAGCAGAACCTGCTGAGCACTGACCTAACACTGAGCCTGACACAAAACGTGCCGTGGACCGGAGGAACCTTTTTCATTGAAACGGCTGCGCAGCGCCTCGACCTTTTCAGCAGTGACACCTATTCCTGGCAGACTTCACCCGTCAACATCGGATACAGCCAGTCCTTGTTTGGCTACAACAGCCTGAAGTGGGACCGGCGCATCGAACCTATCCGTTATCGCGAAGCCAAGAAAACCTACGTAGAAACCCTTGAGCTTGTTGCCGCCAATGCCACAGAGAAGTTCTTCAACCTGGCCAAAGCACAAAGCAACTACGAAATAGCCAACGCCAACTACGCCAATGCCGACACCTTATATATATATGCGCAAGGACGATATAACATCGGCACCATCAGCGAAAACGAAATGTTGCAGCTCGAACTCAACAAACTGACCGAAGAAACCAACTGCATGAATGCCCGCATCGAAGTGGAAAACTGCATGCAGGAACTCCGTTCCTACCTCGGCATCCAAGAAGACCTCCTTATAAAGGTGAGAATAGACAACCGCGTGCCCGACCTGCACATCGACCTGGATGCCGCGCTGATGCTTGCCAACGAAAACAGTCCGGAGATACAGAACATGCTACGCCGCAAGGTGGAAAGCGAGAGTGCCGTGTCGCGCGCCAAGGCCAATGCCGGACTGAAGGCAGACATCTACCTGCGCTTCGGCTTGACACAAACTGCCGACAAGCTGAAAGATGCCTACCGGAATCCACTGGACCAGCAGTACGTCAGCTTGGGCATTACCCTCCCAATCCTGGACTGGGGGCGCGGAAGGGGACAAGTACGCGTGGCCCGTTCTAACCGAGACCTTGTCTACACGCAGGTAGAGCAAGACAAGACGGATTTCGACTTGAACGTACGGAAACTCGTAAAGCAATTCAACCTGCAGGCGCAACGGGTAAACATAGCCGCCCGCACGGACCATACAGCCCAACGACGCGCCGAAGTAGCCCGAAAACTCTATCTGCTCGGCAAGTCCTCGGTACTCGACCTCAATGCATCCATCACGGAAAAAGATACGGCCCGGAGAAGCTATATAACGGCTTTGTACAACTATTGGAGTTTGTACTATGCACTGAGAAGCATCACGCTATATGACTTTGAAAAAGAGAGGCCACTGGCAGAAGACTTGGAAAGGGTTACTAATGAAGAATCTATACAGTAATAGAATCGTGGAATAGTTTTAGTAAAAACTGGCCGGAGATTTACTAAAACTCCGGTGACGATTTACTAAATCTCCGGTAAAGTTTTAGTAAAACTCGGAACCCTTATTCAGAAGTACTTCTGAAGGGGGTATCTGAAAAGTAAAAAAAGAGTATATAAAATATTGCATTATGGATATAAAACTTGAAAAGAAACCCTGGTACATCCGTTACCGCTACTATCTGGCGGGAGGCGTTGCCTTCCTTGCCTTCCTGATTTATGTAGTCACCCTTTCGCTGGGTCCCAGCAAACTGCGTATCGAGCAGGACAACATACAGATAGCCGAAGTCAAGAACGGCAAATTTATGGAATATGTAGATGTGGAGGGAGTGATTCAGCCCATCCTTACCATCAAGGTCAATGCACGTGAAGCCGGAAGCGTGGAACGCATCATAGGAGAGGAGGGGAGCCTGCTCCGGCAAGGAGATACCATCCTCGTCATGGAAAACCCCGACCTGCTGCGCAGTATCGAAGACCAGCGCGACGACTGGGAAAAGCAGCTTATCACCTACCGCGAAAAAGAAATTGAAATGGAGCAGAAAAGCCTGAACCTGCAACAACAAGCCCTGCAGACCGATTATGACCTCAACCGCCTGCGCAAGAGTTTTGCCCTTGACAAGGAGGAGTACCGCATGGGCATCAAGAGCAAGGCGCAGCTCGAAGTTTCCGAGGACGAATACAACTATAAAGTGAAAAATGCCCATCTTCAAAGGGAAAGCCTCCGTCATGACTCTGCCGTCACCGTCATCCGCAAAGACCTCATCAGGAACGACCGCGAACGGGAACGGAAGAAGTATGAACGCGCCTGCGAACGGCTCGGCAACCTGGTGGTGAAAGCTCCCGTCGCCGGCCAGCTCAGTTTTGTCAAGGTGACTCCGGGACAGCAGGTCGCTTCCGGTGAAAGCATTGCGGAAATCAAGGTGCTGGACCAATATAAAGTGCATACTTCCCTGAGCGAATACTACATCGACCGCATTATCACCGGATTGCCTGCCACCATCAATTATCAGGGAAGAAAATACCCGTTGCGCATCACGAAAGTGGTTCCCGAAGTCAAAGACCGCACGTTCGACGTAGACCTCGTCTTCACCGGTGACATGCCCGACAACGTACGTGTAGGCAAAAGCTTCCGGGTACAGATAGAACTCGGCCAGCCGGAGGAGGCGCTCGTCATTCCGCGCGGCAACTTCTACCAGAGTACCGGAGGACAATGGATTTACAAACTGAACGCCGCAAAGACAAAAGCCGTGCGCGTGCCGCTTGGCATCGGTCGCCAAAATCCGCAACAATACGAGATTACGGAAGGTTTGCAGCCCGGAGATTGGGTAATTACAACGGGATATGATACCTTTGGCGAGGCGGAAGAATTGATAATGAAATAAAACTACGCACTATGAGACAAATAATCTTAGCCATCAATGCATTGCTGAAATTCAAAGCATACACCCTTATCAATGTATTGGGACTGGCGTGCAGTTTGGCTTGCGTACTCACCGTAGCCCGATATATCCACCAAGAAAATACAGTGAACCAATGCTTTCCCGAATATAAACGCATTTGCCTGATAAAAACCTCTACCAGCAGTGGTGAAAACTTCTTGGGAGGCTACCGGTCGGGATTGGAAAAGGATCCTGCCGTAGAACAATTTACGGTGATTTATCAAATATCGGATATGCCCGTTCTGTTCGGTGAACAGGAAATTGCAGCGAACGCTTTTTCCGTAGACAGCACCTTCTTCAAAATCTTTCCATATAGGGTGATTGCCGGAAGCGGAAGAATAGTCCGCCCGAGGGATGTTGTCATCACCCGTTCTTTTTGGAAGAAGAAGCTGGGAGGGAAGAATGCCATAGGCGCTACTTTCAAAAACACAAAAGGGAATAAATTCACTATTATAGGAGTGGTGGACGACCCCGATACCAAGACATCATGGATGCCGGATATATTTATGTCGGATGAACTGGATGAATTCCTTTTTTTCGACCCTATATACGCCATGCTGATGGCACCGGATACAGACATTGCACTGCTGAATAAAAAGTATTCAAAAGAACACCCCCGCAGCAAATGGAGCACTTATGAGACAGTACGCTATCAGTATTTGCCTTTGAAAGATTTATATTACGATAAAGACCACGGAAAAGAAAACAAGAACTATCAATATGGCAACCAAAGCTATGTCCGGGTATTGATGGTAGTAGCCTTCCTGGTAGGTATCATAGGGCTGCTGAACTTCATCAACATCTACACTGTCATCATGTCCAAGCGGTCAAGAGAGTTTGGGGTGAAAAAAGTGTTCGGTGCAGGCAGGACAGACATTTTCCTGCAAATATATGCCGAGAACATCTTATTGACGGGACTGGCATTACTCCTTTGCTGGGCTTTAATAGAAATAACCAGGTTTTTCTTTTTCCATGAACTTTATATACCTACCACAACAGACTCAGGCTTTGACCGGAAGGTCTCTGCCATCGTACTTTTAGGATTGCCATTGCTGACTACTGTTTATCCGTTCTTGAAATACACATGTAGCAGACCCGTCAACTCCATACGCGAGCTGGCATCTTCACGCTTTTCCACACGGTCACGCATGATATTACTGTGTTTTCAATATGTCGTAACCATCTTTATAATAACCGTTTCTCTATTCTTTGTACGGCAGTTGGAGTATATGCTCTGCGCCGACCTCGGTTTCCGCTCGCACGATGTGATAACTTGCCGGATGTATGTCGATAAATTGGGCTTATATAAAACAACTAAAGAGGAGGGATTGGATGAAGGAAAAAGACAATATATAAGTAATGCTTTGGTCAATAAACGAATGAGTGAAAGCACTCTGTTTGAGCATTGGAGCAGAGGAAACGACTTGCTGTTCACCGACTTCCGTTTTGACAGTTTTGCGCTCAACAGAGCCGAAAACGGTTTCCATCCGGCATTATCTGCACATTTAACGACCCACTCCATGGCAATATACGATTTTCAACTTGTAGAGGGGCGCCTATGGAACGACTCCATAGATGAAGCGTTCACCAAAAACAGTTTCAAGGTAATTATCAACGAAACCGCTAAAAGAGTCTATGGAATAAAAGACATCACCAAAGACAAGCTGCAACCTGAAGAACCACACTACGCCTCAAGCAGCTTACCGGATTTCTACAATCCACCTTGCGAGATAGTAGGGGTCATAAAGGATTTCAATGTTCGGCACCTTTCACAATCCATCCAACCGGTTGTCATCTATTATCACGATGCAAGCATAGGCGGAATTTATACTGTTACAGCCTCGTATAAGCACGAGAATAAAGCCAAAGTCATTGATTTCCTGCGCCGCTTATACGAAGAATCTACGGGAAGAACCGACTTTGAATATACGCTGATAGAAGATGAACTCCAAAAGATGTATCGTGAAGACCGTCAAGTGGTGAACATTTATACGCTCTTTGCCGGAATAGCCATTTTCATCTCTTCATTGGGATTATTGTCAATATCCTTGTTCGATATTCGGCAACGTTACCGTGAGATAGGTTTACGCAAAGTGAACGGTGCGCAAACAAAGGATATTTACCCCTTACTCATTAAAAAGTATCTCTCGGTCATGGGAGTCGCCACTTTGCTATCCATACCCTTGTCATGGATTGCCATTACCCTCTATTTGCAGGATTTTGCCCACAAAGCCCCTTTGACATTCGACTTGTTTGCCGTAGCAGTAGCCATAACAACTGCCATCTCCTTGTTGACTATTATTAGGCAAATCAGCAAGGCTGCCAACATCAATCCGGCAAGCATTATGAAAAACGAATAAAAGACACGAATATGAAACTCATACTATTATATATCCGAACATTAAGTAGGTTTAAAGTATATACGGTAATCAATATTATCGGACTGGCACTGAGCTTGGCTTGTGTCATTATTATATTCCGCTACGTGAAGCAGGAAAATGATGTAGATTGTTATAGTCCCAACAAAGACCGGATAGGCATCATGGTGCAGGAATACAAAGATGACAACAATAAAACGGCAGTTATCGGAGGTCCCCTCGAAGATGCAGACATAGAAGCGATGTCCACTTTCGTATGGTTCAATAAAGACTATATCATAAAGGAAGAAAAACATATTGATGTAGAAACGATTGTAGCAGACAGCTTGTTTCTAATAGTGACTGATTTTCCCATGAAATATGGAAAAGCCGAATCATGGGCGGCGTCTCCACAAACCGCCTTTATCACAGAAGAGCTGAGTGAGAAACTATTCGGGAACATAAATCCTATCGGCAAAACCATTGAATACTCTACCGGTGACCCTCTTACGGTGACCGGAGTTATCGGCAAAGACAGAGGGAAACGCTCGCTTCATTTCGACTTGCTTGTTCCTGAAACATTGCAGAAGGATTGGGAGTTCCGTTTCCCGATGAAAATGGCATTAATTCATAAAGGGGCCTCCTTTACGAAGATAAATGCACGGCATGCAGCGTTCCGGCAATCTCCACGTGCTGCGGATGTTGAATTCAGGTATCAACTGCTTCCCATGCGTGAAGTGTATTTTCATCCAGCCATTGATGTTTGGCAGGACATGCTGCAAAGGGGGAATTTACCACAGCTACATCTATTGGCACTTGTTGCTGTACTAATTTTAATTGTAGGCATCTTCAATTTTATGAGTCTTTATACGGTTGTATTATTGAAACGAAGCAAAGAATTCAGACTAAAGAAGGTTTTTGGAAACAATTCAGCACAGCTATTCTCCCAACTATATATCGAGAATTTATGTCTGACACTTGTATCATTATTTATAGCCTGGTTCCTTGTCGAGATTTCCGTCTTTCCCTTAAATAAATATTTTGATGTCATTCAACAACCTAATGGTATATTTGACATAGGAATAACCATAGCTATCCTGATTTTACAGCCATTGACAGCTTCAATCTATCCGTTTTTTAAATTCAAATACAACACGCCTATCCATTCATTACGGAAAATAGGCAGTGGTGAAAAATCGTCTGTTGTAAGAAACCTCTATCTGAGTATTCAGTATATCGTGGCATTCATTCTAATAGTTGTTTCCATGTTCTTCGCCAAACAACTGTATGAAATGACTCATATAGATTTAGGCTATGACACAGACTCTATCGTTAAAGTCCATTTTGAACGCTATGAACGCAAACAGCCTACCACTGAAGCAGAATATCTGAAACAGACCTCCTTGCGCAAAGCCTCCAAAGAAAATATATCCACTGCAATGAATGCCTCTCCTTTATTCACGGCATGGAATTACTCTTTATCCCCTTATGAATATTTCACAGAATCTCCGGTACTTTTCCGTAAGCTCGGAGAAGCCAATTTCAAACAATTGTATTGCATTCCCATAACAGAAGAAGAAATAAGATTTCATGGCTTCCGTTTATCCCAGGGACGTTTATGGGATGCCGACATCGACCATGAAGGTGAAGCAAAACTGATTCTCAATCAAAAAGCCATGCAACTCTTCGGACTCGAAAGCGCAATCAATGCCCGGCTGGAACCCCAACAACCTTTATGGCCGCGTAGGGATTTGAGCCCTTATCAGATTATAGGTATCGTCGAAGATTTTTATTGCGGACATTTATCCCAACCGGTTCTTCCTATCGCTTTTATATACGGTGAAACATATCTTTCACAAATTCCTTTGCAAGCTAAAATTGCTCCAGGACATCAAAAAGATGCCGTTGCCTTCCTGGAAAACCTACACAACGACAATGCTGATGGAGCCTTCAATTATACTTTTGCAAAACAGGAAGTTGAGAATCTCTATAAGTCAGACAAGCAAATAACTATTACCTATTCCTTTTTCGCCTTTATGGCCATTCTAATATCCTCAATAGCTTTGTTTGGATTGTCCTTATTTGACATACAACAAAGATACCGGGAAATAGCTATACGAAAAGTACATGGCGCTACACATAAGGAAATTTTATTGTTATTACTCAAAAAATACATTATCATATTAGCAATGTCATTTTTGATTGCCATTTCTATATCTTATTGGGGAATAACCATTTATCTGAAAGATTTTGCCTACAAAGCCAACATCAGCAGTTGGTTGTTCATTATTGCAGCAATCATCATATCATTAATTTCCATATTAACATTGGTTTATCAAGTAAAAAAGGCTGCACGACAGAATCCGGCGGAAGTAATCAAAAGCGAATAATACAATAATGATACTATTATGATAAGACATTATATTAAAACAGCATTCAGAAACCTATTAAAGTACAAGGCACAGAATATCATCTCTATCATCGGACTGTCGGTAGGTATACTTTGTTTTAGTATCTGCCTATATTGCAGCCGCTATATAAATTCTACCGACAAGTGCTTTACCCACTGGGAACGCATTGCAGACATAAACCTATACACTCCAGCAGAAGAACCTTATTCCGGAACTCCCGCTACGTTGTTTGAGAGTCTGCGCCAATTGCAATTCCAAGAAGTAGAAGCATTTACTTTTGTTGCCTATCCCCGCCCACGTAGCTACAATGTGGAAACTATCGACAAGGAAGAACTGCCTTACGAAGATTTATATGCTATGGAAGTAGATACAGCCTACCATAGCGTGTTCACCCCGGAAGTATTACAAGGTTCATGGGCTGTAGCATCGCAAACTCCCAATGCCGTGATACTGACACGCTCTCTGGCACACAAAATATTTGGTCTCGGAGAGAATCCGATAGGAAAGCGAATGACCTTAGCACAACGGCTTTTCTCTTCACCTGATACCACACCACGAACAGGAGGTACCATCTATACCATACAAGCGATAATAGAAGATATTCCATTGAATACCAGCCTTAGCTTTCTCCAAAAGATTGATATGTTAATCTTGAACGACAGCGAAGGACTTATACAATTCGATGGACGAGACAGTATGACCGGTGGACTTACTTTTGCTCTTCTTCGTCCGGGCAAAACATCCGCGCAACTTGAAGCTAGTTTCCGTGCAATGGACTTGAAGCACACAATATTCAATGAGAAAAATACCGTATCAGCCTCGAATTTCGGAAAACTTTTTCGGGAGAAATCCGTTGCCCCTTACTTTGCCGGAATCACATTCATTGTCGGCCTTTTGATTCTACTGACTGGTCTACTCAACTTTTTTCATTTTTTGACGGGGAGTTATCTGAACCGTTCGCACGAGTTCGGCATTCGTAAAGTGAATGGAAGTAATGGCAACAAACTATTTTGGTTACTTTTTACCCAAGCCATTATCATTTCGTTCATAGCCTTCTTATTGACTTTCTGTCTGATAGAAATATTTACCCCTTACCTTTCATTCTCTTTATTTGATTTCACATTAGTCATTGAACGGGACCTATTATTGATACAGACAATAGAATATATGGCAGGCGTTATTTTACTATGCTTATTACTCTGCTTGTTTACCGTATGGAGGATGAAGCATGCCTCCATCCAGTCAAGTATTTACAAGAACAAATCCAAACGCCACAAACAGAAGATACGAAATTGTCTTTTGGGTATCCAATTTTTCATCTGTTGGTTATTCATAGTCTTTACAGTCGCTTTATATTTGCAGGCTAACAAGACCGGTTCCACACTGTTCAACACACTGACAGAAAAAGAAAAGTCCGAAATCATCAGTATTCCTATGGATTACCGTTTTATGAAAAATGACGAAAAGCTTGCTCTCATAGAGCGCATCAGTCAACATCCGGATATAAAAGATAAAATGCTGACAGATATTAATTATCTGAAAGGTATTTCGGGAACAAGCATGCAGACAGAAAAAGATAACCGGGAAAGTAGCCTTGAAGTCAATATAATGAATGTTCCTAATAACTTTTTCGAGTTTATGAATATCCCCATTCTCTCCGGGCATGTCCTGAAGACAAATAGTGACATGGTAGCAGACCGTAAATTGGTAGAACGTATAAAGAAGGATTTACTGGGAACCACCTTGTACAATTATCAAGATAGCTACACGGTATGCGGCATTTGTTCCGATTTTGTAGCCGACACTTACAATCAGAGCCAGGGCTTCGTCTTTCTGCCTTGTGATTTCAAATATTATGTAGGTCATTGCTATTTGAAGTGTGTACCCGGAAAAGCAGAAGAAGTAGAGGCTTTCGTTAAGAAAATGCTGGAAGAGAATCTTCCACCGAGTATACAATTACACATTTCGACCTTGCAGGAAGACATTCACCAAGCGCAAGCCATCGAGAACAACATGAAAGGGATAATCTTATTCTTCTCATTTGTCAGCCTTATAATCACTTTATTAGGCGTCTATTCGGCAATCACACTGGATACGGAACGCAGACAAAAGGAAGTGGCAATCCGTAAAGTAAATGGTGCAGGATTGAAACAGATTATCATATTGTTTGCCCGTACGTATATTTATCAGCTTGTACTCTCGGCAACAATGGCATTTCCTTTATGTTATGCCATACTGCAGTTATGAAAAAACATGTATATCGTATTCTTTAATGATGGCCCGCTATTTTGGATTTCAATCTTCATAATCGTAGCTGTCATTACTACTCTGACTATTATTTTCCGTATTCTGAAAATAGCAAGGACAAATCCGGCAGAAGTCATTAAAAACGAATAAGAAAATATATTTACCTAAAGATTATGACCATACTTACAATCCTAAAAATAATTACCCGCAGTTGGTGGAGAAACAAAGTTTTCTTCTTCATTTCTATAGTCAGTCTGGCTATAGGGCTAGCATGTACAAACTTGCTGTTCACCTATTATGTACATGATTACAATATAGAGAGTGGCAATCGGGACAAGAACCGTATTTTCTGTCTGCGTCAGGATAATCCGATGCAGGACGGAAGCAAGGTGGCCTATGCTGATGCCAATATTCCCCCTATGCTGAAAGAAAAATATGCAGAAGTGGAAGACTACCTGCGTATCAATTCTCTGGTTCCACAATATTGTAAATATGGAGGGGAGATTTACCACGATATAACCTTTATATCTGCCGATACTACTTTGCAACATTTCTTCCACTATCATCCCATTGCCGGTAGTTTAAAGCAAGTATTGGAACAACCGGGCAAAGTAGCACTCAGTGAAGCTTTTGCACATAAACTGTTTGGAGATAAAAATCCATTAGGAGAATTGCTGGAAATAAAAACCATGACTGATACCCAAAGTTATGAAGTGGCAGCCATATTAAAGTCACGGTCACAATCATTGCTCCAATTCGACATGATTACCGGGAATAACAAAGACTTTTGGGGTGGAATGACGTTTCTGAAACTAATTCCAAATACCGATGCCCAACAGTTTACCGAAAAAATCAACCACGACAAAATTCCCACTTTGATTCCGGAAAAGACACAATATTACGTCGACCCTCTGTCCGACATCTACTTTACTACACCGGACTACGATACACAACAACCTCTGCCGTATATCAATCAAAGTAATGTGCAATTATTGTATATCAGCCTTGCTGCCGCCTTGTTGGTACTTATCATAGCCTGCTGCAACTATACCAACATGAGCCTGAGCCGTGTATTGCAACAGCTCAAAATGATACATGTGGAGAAACTGATGGGAAGCAGCTTGAAGGATATCCGCATCCAACTGTTTGGTGATGCATTCCTCACTGTGCTGCTGGCATTCGGATTATCTTTACTCATCATCAACGACTGTCTGTCTTTTTTCAATGGATTATTTGCATCCCATTTAAACGTACATTTCTTTTTCAGCCTACAGATGCTACCCTTGTTAGTGCTCTTTGTACTAGTTATGTCCATTGTCCCTGCTTGGTATATCAGCCATAGACTTTCACAACTCTCATTCAGCGAATACAAGACACTTTACGGAGGTAAAAAGAAACAACGTTTCATAGCTTTGCTGGTCATTCTTCAGTTTTCCATTTCTATAGGGCTGATATTCGCTACTCTCGTTGCCAATGAACAAATCAATCTCATCAAGGAACGGGCCTACTGTTACGAAAATCGGATTGAAATAGGAGATTTCAATGCCGCACCGGCTACAATACTTAAAGAAGAGCTGGAGAAACATGTACAAGGAATAGAGTCCATCGCCCTGTCACAAGGCTCCATATTGAATTCATGGATACGTGAGCTATCCATCAAACAAGCCGACGGTACGGAAAAAAGTTCCTACCTATTAATGCTGTATAGTGATGCCAATCTGGTAAAAACGATGGGGTTCAAACTCTTGTCCGGTAACGCTCCCGAACAACTGCAAAAACAATATGCCTATCCTGCACTGGTCAACGAAAGCTATGTCAGAATGCTGATTCCAGCAGGAATAAATGCCATTGGAAAACCTTTGAAAGAATTTGACCAGTCTGCCGATTCTTTATACATCATCGGCGGTGTATTAGAGGACTTCCCGTTCAGTTCATTGGAAAATGAAATTACCCCGGTCATACTTTACCTTCCACCTACAGAGAGAATGTCGGGTGCCAACTATCTGCAGATTAAGCTGATTGAAAGCAATAAACAAGAAACACTACATCAAATAGCCCAAATATGGGAAAAGATGAATGAAGGGGAGATATTTCAATACACAGACATGCACCAAGACTTTATGAAACGCAATGGTAAAGTCTTGTCTCTCTCCAAACTCCTTATCGCCTATTCTCTGATTGGCTTGATATTGACCTGCTTCGGCTTATTCGGCATTTCATGGTATGCCACTCGCCAGCGTATCCGCGAAATCAGCATTCGCAAGATTCATGGAGCAACATCCCGACAAATCGTGCTGTTGCTGAATAAACCATTCTGCCTGCAAATTCTGCTTGCATATATTCTAGCTGTCCCCATTGTCTATTGGCTCATGCACCATTGGCATGAACAGTTTGCCTATAAAGCCCCCTTCACCGTTATGGACTTTCTATTGCCACTATGTATTGTCTGGATAATATCTGCCGTCACAGTGTGTCTGCAAAGTTATTTGCTGAACAAAACAAATCCGATTGACTGCATCAAATCCGAGTAAGAAATGAAATATTTATAAACCATAAAAACCAAAGCATTATGATTAAGACAGTAAATTTACAGAAGATTTTCAAGACCGAGGAAGTACAGACTCTGGCTTTGAACGACGTAAACATTGAAGTGAAAGAAGGGGAGTTTGTTGCTATCATGGGACCTTCAGGCTGCGGAAAATCCACTTTACTGAATATCCTCGGTCTGTTGGACAATCCTACATCCGGAGAATATTACTTGAATGGGACGGAAGTATCCAAATATACAGAAGCCCAACGTACCAACTTGCGTAAAGGAGTCATCGGCTTTGTATTCCAAAGTTTCAACCTGATTGATGAGCTGAATGTATACGAAAACATCGAACTGCCGTTACTCTACATGGGCATTCCTGCCACCGAACGCAAGCGCCGGGTGGAAACCGCTATGGAGCGTATGGCAATCATGCACCGCAGCAAGCACTTCCCGCAACAATTGTCCGGCGGACAACAGCAACGCGTGGCAATCGCCCGTGCAGTCGTATCAAACCCTAAACTGATACTTGCCGATGAGCCTACCGGTAACCTCGATTCAAAGAACGGAAAAGAGGTAATGGAACTACTGAATGAACTGAATAAGGAAGGTACTACGATTGTCATGGTGACACACTCACAACATGATGCCGGATTTGCCGGACGTATCATCAATCTGTTTGACGGGCAGGTGGTGACGGAAGCTAACTTATAATTCCCGCTTCTCCCGATTTATATGCAGGTTGCAATGTTTTTTCCATTGTAATCTGCATGTTTTTTGGAAATAGCTTTCCTTTTTTTTGTTTCTGTCGTCCGAAATGCCTAATATTGCTACCAATAAACTTTTTACTTCCACATTTTAAATAACAGAAAATGAAAACATACACACCGTCCCCTTTGAACACAGAAAATATCACTTTACCGGATAATTTGACGGAACTCACAGAAGCCATGGCACGCAATGTACATGAAGTATGGGCTTTGGGAAGAGTGAAAGAAGGATGGAAATACGGAGAGACACGCAATGATGAATTAAAGACACATCCCGGACTTGTACCATACGAAGAGTTACCGGACTCAGAACGAGAATACGACCGGCAAACAGCCATACAGACACTGAAACTGATTATGAAACTGGGATTCGACATACAGAAGAAATAATAATCCAATATCTATTATAGTACTATGAGGACGAGTGAGAACAAGTATTATCCTATCCGGCACTGGTGGAAATTCGTGATTCCTGCCTTTATCATTCTCTTTCTGGTTGCAGCATTGATTGTGACATGCACTACATTCCAAAACCTTATTCAATTCTTTCCATCGCGTGGAATGACCTACCTGATGACACTCCATGCCATCATTTCCCTTAGCGTATGCATCTGTTTTTTTCTATGTATCAAGAGATTAATAGATGTATTCTCATTGAATCTGGAACAAGAAAGAAACATTCTTGCATCCTTGTACCAGGAAAAAGAAAAACGGGAGATTATCAATAACGATGAGAAAGAAATCAATAAACTGAAAGAGAATATCAGAAAAGAATTGAAACAAGAAACTGAAAAAAAGGAAACTGTCTAATGACAAAACAAATATGAATCTTTTAACAAGACTTTTTGCCCTTCATTTTGACCGCTCTTTTTCCGGAAAAGGATGGAGGCAGCTTGCTTGGCTTTTCGGAGTCATAGTAACTGTTTTCTTATTGATATATCTGGTAAGTTTTGCATTTATCTTTCCTGAGCCGTCTCTTGAAGAATGGACCGGTATTGATAAAGACGTACCTATGGGGCGTTTGCTTCAGTTGATTTGTCTGTTCATCGATCCGGGGAATATTGTGGAAGTACCACCTTATCTGCGTTGGTTCTCTCTATTGGTCGTAGTGCTGGGATTAATTTTGTTCTGCGGATTATTGATATCCGTAATCTCCAATATGCTGGAACGCAGAGTTGAGCGATATCGTGAAGGCGATATCGTTTACCCTTTGCAAAACCACATCGTCATTATCGGTTTTGACAACATGGTCCCCACTCTTATCCAGCAAATTTGCGATGACACACATTATGGGAATTGCCATATTCTGATTCAGAGTACCCAACCGGCACAAGAAATCCGTAGCAAAATCCATACGGAACTGGATGCCAAAAACGAAAAAAGAATTGTGGTGCTGCGTACCCGGCGCGACTCTATCGAGGAGTTGGAAAAACTCTATACTACCAAAGCGCGCGAAGTATTCCTTATCGGAGAGAGAGACGAACATGACCATGACTCACTGAACATAGACTGCCTGAAAAAGATAGTTGACATTCATAAACGATGCAATAAATGTTCCCTCATACCATTCACCGTTCTTTTCGAATATCAGACTACTTTTGCCGCTTTCCAACTGACCGATTTGTCTGCCGAATGGAGAAAATATATAGAATTCCATCCCTTTAACTTCTACGAGGGCTGGGCCAAAAAGATATTGGTAAGCCGGCAATACGGAAAAGGGGAGAACTGCATTGAATATCCTCCTCTCGACCGTGAGGCAATAACCTACGAAAGCGAAAAACATGTTCATCTTGTTATCATCGGTATGAGCCGTATGGGAGTGGCAATAGGAGTGGAAGCTGCCCATCTGTTGCATTTTCCAAACTTCTGCCGGGACAAGAACATAAAAAGTGTCATTACCTTCATTGATGAAAATGCCGACCGGGAAATGAATTTCTTTTGTGGACGATACCGCCATTATTTCGAGATATCGTCTACCCATTATTACGACATGAGCAAGGACGAAAGGCACGAGAGATTTGTCCTTCCCACCCGTTTTAAAGGAAAAGATGCAGACTTTCTGGATGTGGAATTCAAATTTATCAAAGGCCGTGCGGAAACTCCTGCCATCCAGAACCTAATTAAAGAATGGGTACATGACTCAGGCCAGGTATTGACGATTGCCGTCTGTCTCAATTATCCTCCTCAAAGCATGGCAATGGGATTATATCTGCCGGACGATGTATATGATGAAAACATCCCAGTTTTTGTCCGTCAGGAAACCTCCAGTGCACTGCTCAATATGCTTAACAGTAAAAAGAAAGATGAAGCGATTCATAAATATTCCCATGTTTTTCCTTTTGGAATGCTGGACAACTGTTACGACTTGGACAAAAAAAGCCGGAGGGAGGGACAAATCATCAATTATATATACGATTTCAAGAATAAATATGGAAATGTGCCTCAATCATGCCCACCTGACAATGAGCTGAAAGACTCATGGAACAAACTGTCCGTATCCCTTCAGTGGTCCAATTTGTACAGTGCATATTCCATTAGTCCCAAGCTACGCTCCATAGGCATTACGGATGGTTACGTGAAACTGGACAACGACCAGATAACATTGCTTGCCGAAGTCGAACATAACCGTTGGAACATGGAGAAGCTGCTGCTTGGCTTCCGTAAACCCACCGCCGAAGAAGAAGAGTTAATCTATGGCAGCAAGGAAATGGGAGACATCTTCAAAAAGAAACGCTTTGTGCATCCCGATATACGTCCGTATGATGAATTGAAGGAAAGCTCAAAAGCGTATGACAGATGTATCACAGCCGGTATTCCGCTAGTCGTAAACAACAACACATAGGAAGTAACCAACACTATATTATGAAAACATACCATGTATTTATAGCCTCTTCGCTGAGTTTTCAGAAAGAAAGGGATTTAATGGAAAAAGTCCTGACGGAAAGAAACAACAGCGAACTCAATATTGTAGTGCACCGGCACGAAAAAAATGGAGACAACGATTTAGCTAAAGGCGATACGCAGGAAATCATAAATTCAGAGATAAGGCAATGTGACGTCATCATCTTCTTCGCCGGAAACTGGATACGCTCCAAGACCATCGGAGAGTTTAATGTTGCCATCGAAAATGCATCCAACAAACATATCTATTTCTATCAGAATCCGACATTGGAATACACCCAAGAAGACTGGACAAACACTACTTTATGGAAAGACTTCTATGCGGAATACATGCAAAAGCACCTGGACGACGATACCGTTATCGAGCGGTATGAGAAGCAGTGCAATACGCTGGAGCAGCTAAGGGACGCGTTGGTCAAGGATCGTGAAAGTTTTCTCAATAATCCCTTTTGCGCAATCTCTTGTCATAAGATGGAGTATGATAAAATTATTCCCAACAGCCAAGCCAACCGTCGCAGAGGCAACCTGGACTACTATTTTATCCGTCCGGAAGTAGACAACAAACTTAAAGAGGAGTTTGACAGCACAAACAAGACAATCATCGTCACCGGTCAATCCACTTCGGGAAAGACTATTGCCGTTTGCCGAATGCTGAAAAAGCTCCCTCAGGAATATTATGTGGTCATTTTGAATGCCGATACGACCAAAGAACAGTTAGAACGGCTTTCTGTATCCCAATTCCAGCATGGCAAAAAGATTCTTCTACTGGACGATTTGCAGCTGTTGTTTTGGAAAGAAGAGAATGAAAAGCCGATACCCATTGACAGAGAATTACTTCGCAAGTTATCGGAAATCCTTCACATCGGCAATCCGGACTTCAAGGTTATTGCCACTACAAGCTATAGCTTCAAGGAAGTGAAATCCATGCTTACTTTCAATGAAATGGTTCCTCCGGCCATAGTCGAAGTGGGCATCAAACCTTTATCCTTCAAAAAAATAAATGAATATGCCCGCGAGCTTAGGACATACGGCTATCTTAAACTCCGACCCGAAGCCGGCATGACTATCGGTTCCTTGTTTTTCGACATAGACAGAATCAAGACCAGATATAACAACCAGTTCCAGAACAGCAATTTAAGCAACCTGCAGAAATCCATGCTTCGACAACTCTGCCACGCCATAAAATGTTTGTGGATGTGGAAAAAGAGAAGCCGCAATAAAATAGACCTATTGCTCGATTTCCTCAAATTCACCTATGAGAACAGTTACGAAAAGGCCGACAGAAGCACCATCTGTGAATTGGCAGGCAAAGTAGATGATTTGATTTATTATCAGGACATTGAAAAGGACACATTTGAAGTTGAAGACATCATAGTAACCCAGGTTTTCCAGTACTATAGCAGTGAACCGTCCGATGACCTACTGGCAACTGAAAAGAAAGCCATAAAGGGCATATTCCGCTATATCTACTACAAAGACAGACCGAACTTTTTCAAAAATACAACCAAGATCCTGCATCGGGTGAAAAACTGTTCGGTAAATGCCCCCGAACTCCAACAGTATATCATCAATGATGTTGTAAGCCGCATTTATAAAAACGAACAAACGCTATATACAAGTAAGGAACTGGGAACAAACCCGGAAGGCGTTTCCATTGATTGGGTGGACGCCTATATTGGCAATATAGCCAATTTTGCTCCTACCAATGCAGAGGCCATCCATATTTGGAAATTAACAAAAAAATATAATAGGAGAGAGCTGAATGTGCTGCGGTGGCTTTTGCCCAGACTGCAGACACAACAAGATAAGGACATTGTACACAAGGATTTGCTCAATGAACAAGGGCAAATGCAAGACAAGTATATAGAAAACTCGTATATTGAATTTCAGACAGAATTGGTACGGTTCCTCGACATGGACGAAGCCAAAGAAATATACCTCAACGCTTCCTTTATATACGAAGCTTCCCCAAGTGCCGATGATGACGACATAGATGATTTCTTCTCCGATTCTGCAGAGAGCGCCCATGGGCAGGAAAGCAACAATGAGACTTATCTGACAGAACTGAAAGAGAAAAGAATACGTAATTTCGCCAGGCAGCTTATGCATAAAGCACAGACTCTGGCTGACATACACGACATCAAGAACTTCTTGCAGAAGAATGATAAAGGGGTAGTTCCCCACGACGATGCAGTCTTTTTCTTCAACTTTATTGCTCCCTACACCTGGCTGGAAGTTTTCAAAAGATTCAGCCAGCCGGAAAAGCTGGTTGCATTCTTCAACGAACTGACAGAACTGTCTGTCGACAAAAAAGAGGATACCAGTATGTTCCTGAACAAGACCGAAGTGTTGA
The DNA here is from genome assembly GCF_003603515.1 of Bacteroides sp. AM32-11AC. Lineage (NCBI taxonomy): Bacteria > Pseudomonadati > Bacteroidota > Bacteroidia > Bacteroidales > Bacteroidaceae > Bacteroides > Bacteroides sp. AM32-11AC. The sequence continues at coordinate 61,129 of NZ_QTNH01000004.1, forward strand.
ATGGAGCACTCGAAAACATACCGTCCTCTTATGCCTATGATTTATGGAACCGTATGGGGAATAACTGTGATGGCTACTCATTGAACTTTATGCTCCAAAAGGCTAAAAATTTTGAGCAAGCCAAAGGAATCTTCAACACTTTTATGGAAAGGTTGGAGCAGCAAGAAGAAGAAAACAAGACCAAACTGAAAGTGGGTGAAATCTACTTGAACGACTTATTGGATACGACCTCCACTTATAGCGGGATTAAGGAATGCGAGGAACTGTTCCATAAATACCATTTACTGGAAGCAGACCAGTCTTTACTGGATTACCCGAGCCAGCACACACAAGGTATCCTATACCAACGCATGACCCTAAAGGAAATCAAGGCACATATGAAGAGACATCGTCCCCAAAACGGCGATGAATCTCGAAATATAAGAACAATCGTACAATTCATTCTGAAAATATCAAATTATGAAGAGGCGTATCAGGCACTGTTCGGAGAAACTCCCGATTGTATTACTCCGGAAGAACAACAGATTTTGAATCATTCGCCCTACGTTGTCTCCGAAATGTTCAATAAGGTAAAGACTCCGGAAGAAGGAGGAGTCGCAAGGGATTTCTTCGAGAACCGGCTGGACAAGTCACTGCTCAATCATCCTGATGCCAATATCTTGAATATCATTATCAATAACCGGTTCATATATCCCTATTATGAACAAAAAGTGGACATGATAAAGCGGATGTCCGAAAAATACACCGTACAACAGAACAGTTATACACATAAACATTTACTCTATCACCTGACCAACCACACCCAAGATTCACTTCCTCCGGAAGAAATACAACTGATTATAAATGAGGAAATAATGAAAAGCCTGGATGCGCCAAAGGATGTATTGAAGCAAATGCTTATCCAGCGATACTATGCCGGAAGAGCACAAGACAACGTTCCGCAGCCTTTTCCCATTTATACATCGGAAGGGTGGAAAATTAAAGAAAGCACTATTCTGGAATATGTGTATTGTCTGCTGGACGTGGGCGTATATGATGGAGGAATTATCTTCTGTTGCATGAAGGCATTGCTCCGTCAGAATGATAAGGAAAACGCCCAACGGCTGCAAGAGCAAGCAATCAGTAAAAAGGTTTTTATCAATTACGATTCATATTGTATGTTGAAAAAGGTAGGAGCCGTCATTCCCAAACCCTACCTATTTGTCGAACATTATCCAATTATGAAGGACATATGCTATCAAATGCGGGAACGCGGCATGACCTTCGAAGAAGCCGAAAGCCGTATAAAAGAGATGGAAGATGATTTACATATTTCCATTGCACGCACACAAATCTACTGGAACAATGTCATCAGCCGCATGGCCAACAACAGAACAAACAAAAAACTGGTGCTTCAGAATACTCTGAAATTCATTGATGAACACCATGTGCCGATGAGTCCGGAAATATATTACTCCCTTTTACACACAATCACTTCCATTGAAGACTATACAAAAGTCAAAGGTTTATATAAAGGCGAATTGAATATAGGACATATCTTCGTACTTCTAAAGAAGATTCCAGAATTTGCCAAATATAGAATTGCCGAATGGGCATTTGTCGCCTGCTTGCGTCAGGAGTTTGATGAATGGTATGACATTCTATGTTCCATCAGTGAGAAAGAACAGGAGAAAAGAATTAAAATCATGTTACAGTCCGAGCGCTACAAGCAACTGCAAGTCATCACCCCCAAAGGGTATCTTAACCAGACTTTCTTGTTCTGGTGGACTATCCGCTACGCCGTCTCAGAGACTGAAGAGCAACGGAAGGCAGAATTGGATACCCTTGTCACAATGATACCCAAACCCTTTGTACCTCAGTATCCGAAAATGATAGAGAAGTTCTTTATACCTTATCCGCAAGACTTGCTTGAAATCATTCGAGAATATATAGGCCGGATTATTTCATCCGAGCCGCAATAGCCAGCAATACCCCGAGCACCACACCCAATATCGCTGCAAACAGCACCCGCATTTCTCCCGGCAGGAGGAATGTGATGGTGTGTGCCGGATACCAGAAGAAAGGAATTGTTTTCTTGAAGACAAAATTCCATTGTGCATCCCAATTCAGATGCGTAATGATGCGGGTCATCGGGATAGGAGTGAGGAGGCTGCGAGGCGAACCGCCACAATCCAAGATATGCGTATCCGTAATCTTATGGAATGTCATGAATACCGGAGCGAAAATGGTATTCATAGCAACTGAAATGGCGAAGGCTATCCATAATTTGTCCAGGCAGAACTCTCCGTTTATAATGGCGGCGGCATTTGCCATTCCCATATATTCCATAAATTGCGGCACACCTTTGGAGAAGATTATCATGGCCGCATTGATACCCATTCCCAGCAGTCCCCACACTACGGCACGCGGCAGTACGCCAAATCCTTTTCGGTTATAGACTCCGGCACTGATACGAAGTCCCAGCATCTCACCCAGTGTAGCAAGAATTCCAAATTTAATGAAACTCATCACCATGCCATGAGCAGCGTTGAAAGACTTATACCAATCGTAGATGGATTCACTCACAAAGAATGGCAGGAATATTATCACCAGAACAAAAACAAAGAGGAAGTCTTGTTTTTTCATACAAAAGTCATGTTTTTCATAAATAATGTGGCAAACATACTAAAATTATTCTAATTTAAAAGCAAATAAGTAAATAAAAGAAGTTTTACCAAACAGAACAAAGTGTTTCCCTTAACCGAACAGTGTGTTTCATTAAAGAGAACACTTCGTTTCCCTTAAAAGAACAGTTTGTTTCAAATAGAAAAACACTTTGTTTTCTATAGCTAAAACAAAGTGTTCAGCACTGTGAACTAACGAATTATCCCATTAGCTCCCTCAGAAGCCCATATCATAGTCTCGGCACAAAAAAAGTGGGATTCAGAGAAACCTCTGATCCCACTTCATCATAGTAAGCAACGGATAGTTATTTCTTATCCTTCATATATTCATCCGCTTTCTCCTTGGCACGTGCCACGCGCTTGGCTGTATCCGGATGAGAAGAGAACATCTTCTGGAACTTGGATTCCTTCGGTGCTTCCGCTGAAAGTTCAAGCAATTTGTTCAAAGCATTGTACATGGCATACGGATCGAGATTATTCTTGATGCAGAATTCAAAGCCGTAATCATCCGCTTCCGTCTCCTGCTTCTGGGAGTATTGAGCACCTGCCAATGCCTCGGCCATGGCACCCAGTTCAGAATCACTCAATTTGGATACCGTAGAACTTGCCGCACCGGCAGCATTCTTCACAGCCGAACGAAGGTAAGCATTCTTCATCGCATCTTTGGAATCCGTATGGATGACGTGACCTATCTCGTGGCCGACAACTGCCATCACTTCATCATCCGTCATGATGTCCATCAGTCCGGCACAGATGCGTACACTACCATCACCGCACGCAAAGGCATTCACATCTATTACTTCATAAACACCGAAGTTCACCTTCAAGCCGTCCACTTCCTTGATATTTCCGGTCAGCTTCTCCAGACGCTTGCCGTAATCCGTATCGGGCTTTGTCAGCGGATTGTGCGTATCCATCCATTCCATATATTCCTTGCTCATCGCTGCAATGTCAGCATCGGACAATGAAATGGCCTTGACGGCATCTGTACCGGCTTGGACAACTTTGGTCACATTGATTTTCTTTCCACCGATTTTGAACTGCGCATAGGCAGTGGTGGTACAACTCATTCCGCATACTACAGCAGTAATGATGAAGAAGTTCTTTTTCATGTACTTTACGATTTAATTTTAATCCTACTTCGCTTTGTCTATAAAAAAAACCGCCTAATCATTATTAAACGGTTTTCCGAATATCTGTTTAAATCAAGTTTACTTGATGATACCCAATTCCTTGAAACATTTAGTCAATTTTTCTACAGCATAATCCACTTGTTCGACCGTATGGGTAGCCATCAACGCTACACGCACCAGTGTATCTTGTGGAGCACATGCAGGTGGAATAACGGGGTTGATGAAGATACCTTCGTCAAAAGCCAGCTTCGTTACTATAAATGTCTTCTCTGTATCACGCACATAGAGAGGAATGATAGGAGATTCTGTCTCACCGATTTCGAAGCCTGCATCGCGGAACTTCTTCAAGGCATAGTTAGTGATGTCCCACAGACGTTGGATGCGTTCAGGTTCGGACTTGATGATGTGAAGCGCCTCGCGGGCTGCAGCCGTAGCAGCAGGTGTGCTACTTGCCTGGAATATATAGGAACGGGCATTGTGGCGCAGCCAATTGATTACCGCCTTGTCTCCAGCAACAAAACCACCGATGGAAGCCAATGACTTGCTGAATGTACCCATAATCAGGTCTACATCTTCGGTAACACCGAAATGGTCGCACACACCACGGCCTTGTTTTCCGAATACACCCAAGCCGTGAGCTTCGTCCACGTAAATGCTGGCATTGTATTTCTTCTTCAGGCGGACAATTTCGGGCAGATTGGCCAAGTCACCTTCCATGGAAAATACTCCATCCACAACAATCAGCTTTACAGCATCCAGTTCGCATTTCTGGAGTTCTTTTTCCAAAGCCTCCATATCGTTATGCTTGTACTTCAACTGAGTGGCAAATGCAAGACGGCGGCCATCTACAATGGAAGCGTGATCACGGTCATCACAAATAATATAATCCCCACGGCCTACAACGGCAGGAATAATACCTTCGTTTACAGTAAATCCGGTAGAAAAACAGAGTGCTTCATCTTTTCCTACGAATTCAGCCAATTCCTTCTCCAGTTCAACATGTATATCGAGTGTTCCGTTCAGAAAGCGGGAACCTGCACAACCGGTGCCATATTTTTCTGTGGCAGCTATCGAGGCATCAATGATACGCTTGTCATATGTCAGTCCCATATATGCATTAGAGCCGAACATCAGAACCTTTTTACCATCCATCATTACCTCTGTATCCTGATGGCTGTTAATTGTGCGGAAATAAGGATATACGCCTTTTGCCATAAACTGCTGCGGCAGGTCGTATTTCGCAAATTTGTCTTGTAGTAAACCCATGAAATATCTTTTATATAATGAATATTTAATTCTATTAAATACAAGTCTTAAAAAACAGGGGGCAAAGATAGCAAAATATGTCGGTATATGTTCTATTTACATTAAAAAAACTACTTATACTTATTTTAAAAAGAATTATGTGGTTAATTTTTCAGATATTTATATTACTTTTGCCAGTTGGAAAACCTGCATAGCAACAACCCTTGCATGAACGAAAACAAGAAGAAAATAGCATTCATCATAAACCCCATATCCGGCACTCAGAGTAAGGAGCAGATACTGAAGTGGCTCGATGAAAAGCTGGATAAGGAAAGGTATGCACAAGAAGTGATTTATACCGAACGGGCAGGCCATGCCGTAGAGATAGCGGCACAGAAGGCACAAGAAGATGCACATGCCGTCATCGCCATAGGAGGAGACGGCACCATCAATGAGATAGCTCGCTCACTGGTACATACAAAAACCGCTTTGGGCATCATTCCCTGCGGTTCCGGCAACGGACTTGCCCGCCATCTGCAGATTCCGATGGAGCCGAAAAAGGCCATCGACATCATCAATGACGGACTGATAGACATCATTGACTACGGAAAAATCAACGATGTCCCTTTCTTCTGCACCTGCGGCGTGGGATTCGACGCATTTGTAAGCCTGCAATTCTCCAAGGCGGGAAGGAGAGGACCACTCACTTATCTGGAAAAGACTCTGCTCGAAAGCCTGAAGTACCGTCCGGAAACCTATGAACTGGAAATGGACGGCAGCACCCTGCGATACAAGGCGTTCCTAATAGCCTGCGGAAACGCATCGCAATATGGAAACAATGCGTATATTGCCCCACAAGCCACCTTGAACGACGGACTGCTGGACGTCACCATACTCGAGCCGTTCACTGTGCTCGATGTACCGTCGCTCTCTTTCCAGCTCTTCAACAAGACCATTGACCAGAACAGCCGGATTAAGACGTTCCGTTGCCAGACACTCCGTATTCACCGTTCTAAACCGGGGGTAGTCCACTTTGACGGCGACCCGATGATGATGGGAGAGAATGTAGATGTAAAGATTATGAAGAAAGGACTGCAGGTCATTGTTCCCCGGGATGCGGAAAAAGACACTTCGAATGTCTTGCAGCGGGCACAAGACTATATCAACGGACTGAAACAAATTAATGATGCTTTTGTGGAAGACATCGCCCATAAAAACAAGATGATACTGGATAAAGGCAAAAGGCAATTCAAGAAACTGACAAAAATGTAATGTTGTAAAAAAGGTACTAAAGGAGTTTCTGAAAATAACTTTCCCCTTTTGATGCGCCATATAATATGTTTTATGTATTTTTGCAAAGCCAAAATAGTAAATAAGTAAATCGTCAAACAGTAAATAAAAAGATGTATAGATCACACACCTGCGGAGAACTCCGTATCTCCGATGTTAACAAGCAAGTGACGCTGGCAGGTTGGGTACAGCGCAGCCGTAAGATGGGAGGCATGACTTTCATTGACCTCCGCGACCGTTACGGAATTACCCAATTAGTGTTCAACGAAGAGGTGAATGCCGAACTTTGCGAGCGTGCCAACCGCTTGGGCCGTGAATTCGTAATCCAGGTTAAAGGTACCGTAAACGAACGTTTCAGTAAAAACCAGCATATCCCGACGGGAGACATTGAAATCATCGTATCGGAACTGGATGTTCTGAACTCATCGCTGACCCCTCCCTTCACCATCGAGGAAAATACGGACGGTGGCGACGATATCCGCATGAAGTACCGTTATCTAGACCTGCGCCGTGCCAATGTACGCAGCAATCTGGAGCTTCGCCATAAAATGACAATTGAAGTACGCAAATACCTGGACAGCCAGGGATTCATCGAAGTGGAAACTCCGATTCTGGTAGGCTCCACACCCGAAGGTGCACGCGATTTCGTCGTTCCTTCACGCATGAACCCGGGACAATTCTATGCCTTACCTCAAAGCCCGCAGACACTGAAACAGTTGTTGATGGTTTCCGGTTTCGACCGTTACTTCCAGATAGCCAAATGCTTCCGTGACGAAGACCTGCGTGCCGACCGCCAGCCGGAATTCACACAGATTGACTGCGAAATGTCTTTTGTGGAGCAGGATGACGTCATCAACCTCTTCGAAGGCATGGCCAAATATCTGTTCAAGGAAATCCGTGGCGTAGAGATGAACGAGCCGTTCATGCGCATGCCATGGGCAGACGCCATGAAATATTACGGCAGCGACAAGCCCGACCTCCGTTTCGGCATGAAGTTCGTGGAACTGATGGACATCATGAAGGGACACGGATTCCCGGTATTCGACAATGCCGCCTACATCGGCGGTATCTGCGCAGAAGGCGCCGCACACTATACCCGCAAACAGCTGGATGTACTGACCGAATTCGTGAAAAGACCGCAAATCGGTGCCAAAGGTATGGTATACGCGCGCGTAGAGGCAGACGGCAACGTAAAATCAAGTGTCGACAAGTTCTATGCGCAGGAAGTATTGCAGGAGATGAAGGCTGCTTTCAACGCCAAGCCGGGTGACCTGATTCTGATTCTGAGCGGTGACGATGCCATGAAGACCCGCAAGCAACTGAACGAGTTGCGCCTTGAAATGGGTAACCAACTGGGATTACGCGACAAGAACAAGTTCGTCTGCCTTTGGGTGGTTGACTTCCCGATGTTTGAGTGGAGCGATGAAGAAGGCCGCCTGATGGCTATGCACCACCCGTTCACTCATCCGAAAGACGAAGATATTCCTTTGCTGGATACAGACCCGGCAGCTGTCCGTGCAGATGCATACGATATGGTGTGCAACGGTATTGAAGTGGGTGGAGGTTCCATCCGTATCCACGATGCACAGTTGCAGGCCAAAATGTTCGAGATTCTCGGATTCACTCCGGAGAAGGCTCAGGAGCAGTTCGGCTTCCTGATGAATGCCTTCAAATACGGTGCACCTCCTCACGGTGGTCTGGCATACGGTCTGGACCGTTGGGTCAGCATCTTCGCAGGTCTCGACAGTATCCGCGACTGCATTGCATTCCCCAAAAACAACAGTGGACGCGATGTAATGCTGGATGCACCTTCAGTTATTGACCAGAAGCAGCTGGACGAACTGAATCTGATTGTTGAAGTGAAAGAGTAAAAGCAGGTACAGAGTAGGAGAGTGAAAGAGTCTGCACGCATTTTTCGTTTTGCGGTAATCGGCACGCTGAATGCCTTGATTATGGCTGTTACCGTTTGGGTAATGATGGACGAACTGGACATCAACTATATGCTCTCCAATGTAACCGCATATATACTTGCACAGATACACAACTTCATCTGGTGCAAGTACTGGATATTCCCTACAGAAAAAAAGAGCAACACTTGGCGACAAGTGCTGCTCTTTTCCATAGCTTTCGGAATGGCTTACGGAGCGCAATTCCTTTTCCTCATAGGGCTGGTGGAGGGACTGGACTGCAATGAATACCTTGCCCAGTTCCTGGGATTATTCATCTACGGAAGTGTCAATTTCCTGATGAACAAACGGGTGACATTCCGTTAGTTCTCCCCCAGAGATCCCCGTCGTTATCAGTCAAGAAATCGTTTTGTCAATCCGGCATAGGCATCAATTCTGCGGTCGCGCAGGAAAGGCCACCAACGGCGTACATTTTCCGAGCGTTCCAAGTCCACCTCTACAACGATATTTTCCGGCCGTTCGTTTCCTGCTTGGGCCAGGAACTCGCCTTGCGGTCCGGCCACAAAACTATTTCCCCAAAACAAGATACCATTGGTCTGCATGGAAGGATCCGGCTCATGTCCCACACGGTTCACTGAAACAACCGGCAAGCCGTTGGCCACAGCATGTCCACGCTGGGAGATAATCCAAGCATTGAGCTGACGCGCCTTTTCATCATCCGTATCACTGCTTTCCCAACCGATAGCCGTAGGATATATTAGTATTTCAGCTCCCTTCAGCGCCATCAGACGTGCTGCTTCCGGATACCATTGGTCCCAGCACACCAAAACTCCCAATTTGCCCAAAGATGTCTGAATAGGTTCGAAGCCTATATCACCGGGAGTAAAATAGAATTTCTCATAATAGGCGGGGTCATCAGGAATATGCATCTTCCGGTATTTCCCGGCAATGCTGCCGTCACGTTCAAAAACAACCGCTGTGTTATGATACAATCCGGGAGCGCGTTTCTCGAACAGAGAAGTGACCAGCACAATATCGTTGGCAGCAGCCAACTCTGAATAGAATCCCGTAGAAGGACCGGGAATCGGTTCTGCCAAGTCGAACAACTGCGTGTTTTCCGTCTGACAGAAATACAGAGAGTTATGCAGCTCCTGCAAAACAACCAATTGAGCCCCATGCGCCGCACATGCCTCTATACTTTTGGCCAAATTCATTAAATTAGTCCTGAGGTCCTTGGTATTGGCCTGCTGGATAATACCTACTTTTATTTTTCTTGTCATCTTATTCTATGGTTTATTGTTTTACTATGTATAATCGACATTACTTCAACACCCCTACGGGATATTGCATGGTAACACAATGCAAAGAGCCGTGTTGCTTAATCAAAGCACGGCAATCTATCCCGATAATTTCATAACCGGGAAAAGCCTCCCGCAACACTTCCCCCGCGCGGGCATCATTCTCCGGCTGGCGATAGGTGGGGTAAAGCACTGCATCATTCAGAATCAAGAAATTAGCGTAAGTGGCAGGAAGCCGTTCCCCTTCCTCTTCTATCTTATCGGCCATGGGCAAAGCCAGCAAACGGTAAGGTTCCCCCTTCAACGTACGGAAAGTCTTCAGTTGCTCCTCCATGCGATGCAGTTCTTCGTAATGCTCATCATCCGCATCCTTGCATTGTACATAGGCTATCGTGTCGGCAGGGCAGAAACGGGCCAGCGTGTCTATATGACTGTCCGTATCGTCACCTGCCAAATAACCGTGGTCCAGCCAAAGAACACGTTGCAGGTGAAAAACGGAACGAAGATATTCCTCAATTTCCACCCGGTTCATCTGTCCGTTCCGGTTAGGCGAAAGCAGGCATTCGGAGGTGGTGAGCAACGTACCCATGCCGTCACTTTCGATGGAACCGCCTTCAAGGACAAACCCCAAGCGATTTACATACTTTCCTTTCATCACTTCCGACTCCACCGCACGACGCGTAATCAAATTATCCTTATCGGATGCAAACTTCAATCCCCACCCGTTGAACTTAAAGTCGAGCAGAGATACACCGTCAGCATCCAGTAGGGTGATGGCTCCATGGTCGCGTGCCCAAGTATCATTCGTCTCACACTTCAGGAAACGGACATTTTCCATATTCACCCTGCCGAGAATCTGTTTCTTCACCTCATCCGGTTCTGGGGTTACAATCAGCAATGTCTCCCGGGCGGCTATTTCGTGGGCAATGGCTACAAAACATTCCTGCACTTCGTCCAACATATAGGTCCAGTCTGTACCCGCATGGGGCCATGTAAGCTGTATGCCGCTTTGCAAAGCCCATTCGGCAGGCAAGTGGGGAGCACGTGTCTCTACCTGAAAAGTCATATTCTTGCCAAAACGCACCTGACAGTCCTTCTCTGCGGCACCACCCAGCGGCAGTCCTACAAAATATCCCATATTATTTATCTTTTCTAATTCGTTACTTTTTAAGTTAGCAGAGAGAGGGAGAATAAACCTTAGGTTTAGAATTGCCAAACCTCTACTTCAGACTTCTAAACCTCTACTCTATGATTGTAAACCTCTACTCGTCAATTATCACTTATCTTCCTTCGGTTTCCGGTCGAAGAATGGATTCTTGGAGGATGCACTCACCGGAATGGCAAAGACAGTCTTGCATCCTTTCAGCCAATCCAAACGCTGAGCGGCAAGTCCGGCAGAAAACATGACACGGGTATCCACCCTCAAATCGGCAGCCATGGCACAAGCCGAACCTACAGCTATCCCTACATCCACCGTATTCAAAGCACAAGGTACTCCCTCCGGACGACCGGCACAAGTGGGAAAACCGCAGTGTCCGCAATTCAAACCTTGCGTCTGCTCGCGCGTACCTATTATAATTACACATTCAGCCTGCAAAATGTTGTCCGCATCACGGAGAAAGAACTTCATACCGTGCTCTTCAACCATAGCGACCATCTTTTCAGACAGCTTCTTAATGTCTTCACCCGTAACCAGCGCAGCTTCAATCACATCAATACCTTTTCCTTTCGGTGCCGTGCGCGCAGCAGTCAGCATTTGCCTTGCCACGTCAAGCACATGTTCGTGGCGGCAATCCCGTTCATTCTGTATCATAGTCTTTCTTTCCTGAATTAATTAGTGCGTCAAAGATAGCACAAATATTTTTTTGCACTATCTTTGCGATACAGAAAGATTAAAGGAACACCATGCTGCAAATAGAAAATGCCAGTATCGCCTACGGCAACGATATACTTTTCTCGGGTTTCAACCTGCAATTGGAAAGGGGAGAGATAGCCAGTATCTCCGGCCCTTCGGGATGCGGAAAGTCGTCACTGCTGAATGCCATACTTGGATTTACTCCGTTAAAAGAAGGACGCATCGTCTTGAACGGCATTCTGCTGGATAAAGGAAACGTCGACGTTGTCCGTAAGCAGACTGCATGGATTCCACAAGAACTGGCATTGCCGCTGGAATGGGTAAAGGACATGGTACAATTGCCCTTCGGTTTAAAGGCAAACCGGGGTACACCCTTTTCTGAAACCCGTTTATTTGCATGTTTCGAGGATTTGGGTCTGGAACAAGAGTTATATTACAAACGGGTGAACGAAATATCCGGAGGCCAACGCCAACGGATGATGATAGCCGTAGCCTCAATGATTGGCAAACCACTGACCATTGTCGATGAACCGACTTCCGCTCTCGACTCCGGTTCCGCGGAAAAAGTACTCTCTTTCTTCCGCAGGCAGACAGAAAATGGAAGTGCCATACTGACCGTATCCCATGACAAAAGATTCGCCAACGGATGTGACCGACATATAATCATGAAATAACATACACACTATTGGGAACCATAGATATATCATACCTCAGCCTGGGCATCGGATTATTGCTATTATTAATACCGCTGTTTTACATCTGGAAGTTCAAGACCGGACTGTTGCGCGCTACTGTGATAGGTACGGCACGCATGATTGTCCAGTTGTTCTTCATCGGCATATACTTGAACTACCTCTTTTTATGGGATAACCCGTGGATAAACTTTCTATGGGTAATTGTCATGATATTTGTAGCATCGCAGACGGCATTGGCACGAACACAATTGAAGAGGAAGATTCTGCTCCTGCCCATATCCGCAGGTTTCTTATGCAGTGTAGTATGTGTAGGCTTGTACTTTATCGGAATAGTACTGAGAGTGGAAAACGTATTCAGCGCCCGGTATTTCATCCCTATTTTCGGCATACTGATGGGCAACATGCTATCCAGTAACGTCATAGCCCTCAACACCTATTATAGTGGACTGAAACGGGAACAACAGCTTTACCGGTATCTTCTCGGCAATGGTGCTACAAAAGCGGAAGCACAGGCACCTTTCATCCGCCAAGCCATCATCAAATCCTTCAGTCCGCTGATTGCCAATATATCCGTGATGGGGCTGGTTGCTTTTCCGGGAACCATGATTGGCCAGATATTGGGTGGCAGCAGCCCGAATGTGGCCATCAAATATCAGATGATGATTATGGTCATCACCTTTACCGCCTCCATGCTGTCACTGATGATTACAATCTCTCTGGCTTCCCGCAAGTCGTTCGATGCCTACGGCAAGCTACTGCCGGTGATGGTAGAGAAGAAGGGAAAAAAGGAGCATAAATAACTTCAACGGTGGTGGGCATCCAGTTTTCCGGGGAGATAGCGTAGCTGCACATATTGTACGCCCGGTTTCACAAAGCCGCTGTCCAACATCACTTTCTTTACACGGAATTCTTCAAGCCTATACTGCAGGTAACTTTTGATGCGTTGACTTTGCGGCTTGGTATATGCCAGCAGATTAACTTTTCCCAGCGAATCAATCTCTACCCTTGCCTTGACGGTGCGTAGAGAAAGAGGACCGTCTTTTTTCTTAGCCTGATAATCTTTATCCTTGTCTACCCAAAAGATAGCCGTAGCCTTGGGAGTAGTATCTACCGGCTCCTCCATATCCTCAGATACATCTTTACCGGAACAGTTCGTATCCTGACAAGACAATAACGATAAAAGGAAAAGAAACAAAACAAGTAATGTTTTCATAATAAAGGAGATTAATGTGTCCAACTAATCAAACGTACCCGATGAAGCATATATTATCGGATATATAAAATGTTCTTCACCTTCCGTTTGCGGTTGTTCAAACAATTGTTTGTAGATAGGTTCCGGCTCTGTTTCAGAGAAAAAATCTGCATCAGCAGGATAAATACCATAATACCACCAGGGAGTTCCTTCCATATTATAAGGCTCAATACCCTCGATTACAAACTTATATAATCCAACTGTATCACCATCTTTTATAATGCTTGTATAGGTTCCATAATTGGTCCCCATATTATATCTCAATCCTTTTAAAGGAGCATATTCTTCTTCAGTAAACTCGCCTGCTACATATTTTTTTCTTTTGCATGCAAAAGGAATCTCATATTTTCCTCCATCAGGAGAAAGAATAAAAGGATTGGGTCCATCAACCTCTATTGTATATTCATATTCTACTCCGACTTTTGATAACACCTCGACCAGTTCGTATGCAATATTACTGGCATCGGCGGGAGGGTTGAGCAAAGTTGTTTTTTTCACCAATAAGGTGTATTCATACCCCTTGCTATAATCAAACCCGGCAATTCCTAAAAAGTCCAACGCTTCATATTCATTTTTACCTTCCTCCTTTACCAACATACAATCAATGAAATGATCACTTCCCCAAGGCTGGTAAGTGCCAATCTCGGAAGAGACCTTCATTTTAATGTTTTCTACATTGTCTTGTGGAGTATCACTGTTACAAGAGGTCACACCAATTATAATCAAGAGCGATAAAATTCCGAATAGTTTTTTAGTTTTCATAGATTTAGTTTTATAATAATCGCTCGCAAAGATAGTCTTTTTCGTGATAAAACATTTTTCGATAAGAGTTTTTGTTGGAAGAAAACCGTCTATTACTCAAATTTGTTACTGATATTTTATAAAAAGAATAAAAAACATTCTCAATCCATTGCTTTTTACTATATTTGCAACCAAATTTTCTGTTCACAATGAAAATTAAGGAATTAGTAAGCGCCCTTGAACGGTTCGCGCCTCTGCCATTGCAAGACGGATTTGATAATGCCGGCCTGCAAATCGGATTGACAGATGCGGAAGCAACAGGGGCTTTGTTGTGTCTTGACGTTACTGAAGCTGTACTGGATGAAGCCATTGCATTGGGATATAATGTGGTTATATCACATCACCCTCTCATTTTCAAAGGGTATAAATCCATCACGGGCAGGGATTATCTGGAACGTTGTATCTTGAAAGCCATCAAGAATGACATCGTTGTTTATGCTGCGCACACTAACCTGGATAATGCACCGGGAGGAGTGAACTTCAAGATTGCCGAGAAAATCGGTTTGAAGAATGTCCGTATCCTGGAAGCCAAGGAAAATGCGCTGGTAAAGCTGACCACATTTGTACCGACCGCCCAAGCGGAAGACGTGAGGAAAGCCTTGTTCGACGCTGGATGCGGCAATATCGGCAACTATGATTTGTGCAGTTATAACATGGAAGGCGAGGGGACATTCCGAGCCCGGGAAGGTGCCACCCCATACTGTGGAGCGATAGGGGAGCTGCATACCGAACGTGAAGTACGTATTGAGACAATCATACCCGCCTACAAAAAAGCGGCAACTGTCAAGGCACTGCTTGCGGCACATCCATATGAAGAACCGGTCTATGATATTTATCCCTTGCAAAACTCATGGCCACAAGCCGGAGCCGGTGTCATTGGCGAATTGGAAGTACCGGAGACAGAACTTGAATTCCTGAAACGGATAAAGAAAACCTTCGAAGTAGGGTGTCTCAGACATAACAAACTCCTCGGGCGGGAAATACAGACTGTTGCATTATGTGGCGGCGCCGGCGCTTTCCTAATGCCGCTTGCCATCCGCAACCGTGCAGATGTCTTTATCACCGGCGAGATAAAATACCATGACTATTTCGGACATGATACCGATATATTATTGGCTGAAATAGGGCATTATGAAAGTGAGCAATATACGAAAGAAATATTTTATACAATAATCCGGGATTTGTTTCCTCATTTTGAGGTCCAAATGACCAAAGTGAATACAAACCCCATAAAATACATGTAAGTAAAATGGCTAAAGAAGCAAAAAAAGATCCTCAGGAATTAACCGTAGAACAGAAGTTGAAAGCTTTGTTCCAATTGCAGACAATGCTGTCCAAAATCGATGAAATCAAGACGTTGAGAGGTGAACTTCCACTGGAAGTACAGGACTTGGAAGACGAAATAGCCGGTCTGAGTACCCGTATAGACAGAATCAAGGCAGAAGTTGCCGAGTTGAAATCCTCCATTGCAGGAAAGAAAGTTGAAATTGAAACCGCAAAGGCTTCTGTAGCTAAATATAAAGACCAGCAGGACAACGTACGCAACAACCGCGAATATGACTTCTTAAGCAAGGAAATCGAATTCCAGACATTGGAAATCGAACTCTGCGAAAAGCGTATCAAGGAATTTGCCGCACAAGAGGAAGAAAAATCTCAAGAAGTAGCAGAAAGCACTGCTGCTCTGGAAGAAAGACAAAAAGACCTCGACGTAAAGAAGAGCGAACTGGACGAAATCATCTCCGAGACCAAACAAGAGGAAGAGAAGCTGAGAGACAAAGCCAAAGAACTGGAAACAAAGATTGAACCCCGTCTGCTTCAGTCCTTCAAACGTATCCGTAAGAATTCACGCAATGGACTGGGTATTGTATACGTACAGCGTGATGCTTGCGGTGGTTGCTTCAACAAGATTCCGCCCCAGAGACAATTGGACATCCGCTCACGCAAGAAAATTATCGTTTGCGAATATTGTGGCCGTATCATGATTGACCCGGAATTAGCAGGTATAACTCCTGAACAGAAAGTGGAAGTTGTAAAGGAAAAGCCAGTAAGAGCCAAAAGAAAAATCGTACATATCGGCTCAGATAATTAAAAATAGAACATTTTCTATATATAAAACGGCAATAGTAAAGCACCTATTGCCGTTTTTTTGTTAAATAAGCTCATAAAAACCTGCTATTAGAGAAAAAAGAAGTAGTTTTGTTGCTTGAAAAATTAATAGAATTAAATTAAAAAGCATGAGACTAAACAAATTATTCATACTCTATTCACTTTTCGGAATATTGATGGCATCGTGCATAAAAGATGAAGCACCCAATGCTGAAGCTGATATAACAGGCATCTCTTTTGAAGAAGATGTACTGGCAAGCGCTCGTTTCAATTTAAATCCGTCTTACAATGATAATCTGCAGGCCTACCCCATATTAGTAAAAGTAAAAGAGGGCACTCCTTTAAACAAACTATCCCCCCTGTTTGAGTTGACGCCGGGCGCTACCATTAGTCCGGAAAGTGGTAGTGAACACGATTTCTCTGACGGAAAAAGGGTAAAGTATACCGTAACTTCCGAGAACAAGGCTTGGCAGCGAGTATATTCCATCGGTGTACGCGAACAATCGGTATCAGACATCCCAAATGAATTCCATTTTGAAGACATACGACTTATCAATGGAATTAACCCCAAATACAAATATCAGGAGTTCTATGAAGAACAAGACGGATTGGAACTGACATGGGCCAGTGGAAATGAAGGATTCAACTGGGCAGCCAGTTCATCAGCTACTGAAAATTACCCTACGTCACAATATGACAATGGTAAAAACGGAAAGTGTGCCAAATTAGAAACTCGGCTTACCGGCTCTCTGGGAGCAATGGTAGGTATGCCGATAGCTGCTGGAAATTTGTTTATCGGTGAGTTTGATATGACGAATGCTCTCACCAGCCCATTGAAAGCCACACATTTCGGCACTCCTTTCTGTTATAAGCCCTCACGTCTAAAAGGTTGGTACAAGTACAAAGCCGGTGAACGTTTTTATGAAAACGGTGGATACACCGACCGTAAAGATGTGATGAACATCTATGCAATCTTTTATGAAGGCGAAAGTTACAACGAAGCAGGAGAAGTTACGGAAGTAATATTGGATGGAAATCTGCCAAACCAGAACTATGAACATCCCAGTATGGTAGCTTTAGCTCTAATATCCAATCCCCACGAAACCGATGATTGGGAAGCTTTCGACATTCCTTTTGACTATCAGAGATATGGAAAAGAAATAGATGAAACCAAACTGGCAAAAGGAAAATATAAACTAAGTATCATTTTTGCATCCAGCAAGAACGGTGCAACTTTCGAGGGTGCGCCCGGAAGTACCCTTTTAGTGGATGATGTGGAACTGATTTTCGAATAAGAACCCTGTAGAATTGGAATACAACATGATAAAGAAAATAGTAGCATTTATCGCATTGGCAGTTTACATGCAAACCGCCCTATACGCTCAAGAGAATCAGAATCGTACGCTTATAAACGCTGCCCTGCACGGATGGGAATATGAGATAAGGGCCGGTGTCAGCATCGGTGGTACTTCCCCGCTTCCATTGCCCGTAGAAATACGGAGTATCGATGCCTACAATCCTACTTTAGCTCTTATGCTGGAAGGAAATGCCATCAAGTGGTTAGGAAAAACTAAAAAATGGGGAGTAATAACCGGGGTAAGACTGGAAACCAAAAATATGATTACCAAAGCGACAGTAAAGAACTATGGCATGGAAATCATAGGAAATGACGGTAACCGCTTGAAAGGTAACTGGACGGGAGGAGTAAAAACCAAAGTACGCAATGCCTACATTACTGTCCCCGTACTTGGAGCATATAAAGTCAACTCACGATTGCGAGCCAAAGCAGGTGCATATGTATCCTACCTGATGGATGAGGAATTCTCCGGATATGTATATGAAGGTTATCTGCGTGAAGGTAATCCTACCGGAAAGAAAGTCAACTTCTCCGACGGTGCCATTGCCACTTACGACTTTTCGGATGATTTGCGCAAGTTTGCCTGGGGCGTGCAAGCTGGTGTAGACTGGCGTGCCTTCAAACATCTGAGTGTATTTGCCGACCTTACATGGGGATTGAATGATATTTTCAAGAAAGATTTCAATACAATTACCTTTGCCATGTATCCCATCTACTTGAATGTGGGTTTCGGGTATGCCTTCTAAGATACTCGGGTATACCGAGTAAATACTCATAAACAAATAAAGGTTTAGGTTGTTATCAATCCCATAAAAAGATAACCACCTAAACCTTTATTTATGAATATAAAAGTTTGGAGCACTGCGTTGCTCATATTATGCCTATGTCCTGCGGCTATGGCACAGAAAGCCAACCGCTATCTTGAGAAACCACTCCCACAAGGCTGGGGAAAGGACGCCTCCCATGCCATTCCCGGAGATGACAATCTGTTCAGCGGACAAATACCACCCATTGACGACAAGTGGTGGAAAGCCTTCGATGACCCGATGCTGGATTCATTGATTACGGTAGCCTCCACTCAAAACTATTCCGTACTTTCTGCCATGGACCGTATGGATATGGCTAAATCCAATCTGCGGATAGAACGCGGCAGCTTTTTCCCTTCCATCTCATTGGACGGAGGATGGGCACGGCAGCAAAGCAGCGGCAATGTCAACGCACTTCCGCAATCCATTACCGGTGCATACAGCGCCTCGCTCAACGCCAGTTGGGAGCTGGACGTATTCGGAAGTATCCGCCAACGGGTAAAGGCACAGCGGGAAACCTTCATGGCAAGCAAGGAGGAATATACCTCTGTCATGGTATCCCTCTGTGCCCAGATAGCTTCTGCCTACATCGGACTCCGCGAACTGCAGCAAGAGCTAAGTGTAGTGACCCACAATTGCCATACCCAGGCAGCTGTACTTAACATTACCGAAGTACGCTACAAAACCGGACTGGTGTCCAAACTGGACGTTTCACAAGCCAAATCCGTATATTACAGTACCAAAGCCTCCATCCCACAACTGGAGGCTGGCATCAACCAATACATCACGACGCTCGCAATCTTACTCGGTACTTACCCCCAGCATATCCGCCCCATATTGGAGAAGCCCAGCAAACTGCCCGACTATATGGAACCCATAGGCATCGGTGTTCCTGCCGACCTGCTGCTCCGCCGCCCCGATATACGGCAAGCCGAACGCCAAGTCAACGCGCAGGCGGCAACACTCGGCGCATCTCAAAGTGACTGGCTGCCGCAAGTGTTCCTAAAAGGTTCCATCGGCTATTCCTCCCATGACTTGAAGGACTTGACTAAACGGAACAGTATGACGTTTGAAATTGCTCCAAGCATCAGCTGGACCTTATTCAGCGGTACCAAACTGGTGAATGCCACCCGTCTGGCACGTGCCCAGCTCGATGAATCCATTCACCAGTTCAACCAGACAGTGCTTACCGCCGTGCAGGAAACGGATAATGCCATGAACTCCTATCGCAACTCCATCCAACAGATTGTTGCCATGCGCGAAGTATGCAACCAGGGAGAAGAAACTCTGAAACTCTCCCTCGATTTGTACAAACAAGGACTTACTCCCTTCCAGAACGTACTGGACGCACTACGCTCACTCCTGACATACGAAAATCAGCTGGTGCAGGCACAAGGCAGCTCCTTGCTGCATCTGATAGCCTTATACCAGGCATTGGGAGGTGGATATGAAATGAATCAGAAATAAGAATATAAACTAAACCGAACCGTATATGAAAAATCAAATGTACATCACCCTGCTCATCCTGCCATTGCTGGCAACGGGATGCGGGGGAAGGAAAGAAACGGCACAAACGATGCCCGTTCCCGAGATAAGCGTGGCCCGTCCGACAGTGCAGAACATTACGCTGACGAAAGAATATCCGGGCTACCTGACTTCTGAAAAGACCGTAGACCTGGTAGGCAGAGTCAGCGGAACCTTACAGACCATCGCTTACGCTCCCGGCAGCCGGGTACGCCAGGGACAAGTACTTTTTGTCATCGAACCGACAGTCTATCAAGACAATGTGCGGCAGGCAGAAGCAGAACTCAACACTGCCCGCGCCAACCTGGAATACGCCCAAAACAACTACACACGTATGCAGGAAGCCGTGAAAAGCGATGCTGTAAGCCGTATACAAGTGCTACAAGCACAATCCAACGTGGCAACTTCGCAGGCTGCAGTGAGCAATGCGGAAGCAGCCCTGAACACAGCACGCACCAATCTGAGCTACTGCACCGTCCGTGCTCCCTTCGACGGCACCGTAAGCCGTAACCTGGTGGATGCCGGAGGCTATGTAGGCGGCAGCGTGCAGCCCGTCACATTGGCAACCATCTACAAAGACGACCATTTGTACACCTACTTCAATGTGGCAGACAACCAATGGCTCTCCATGCTGATGCAGCAGGGAGACAGTATCCCCCGGCAAGTGAGTGTCAGCCTGGGTAAAGACGAACTCCTCACTTATCCCGCACAGCTGGACTATCTTTCGCCCAACGTAGACTTGAACACCGGAACTTTGAACATCCGCGCCCGTCTCGACAACCCTAAAGGACTGTTGAAAAGCGGCCTCTACGTCAGCATCACCTTGCCCTACGGAGAGCAACAGCAGGCTATCCTGCTGCCAGACGCCTCCATCGGTACCGACCAGTTGGGGAAATACATATACGTAGTCAACGATTCGAATATAGTGCGCTACCGCCATATAGAAACCGGACAACTGATAGGAGACAGCCTGCGCCAGATAAGGGCAGGCATCACTCCCCGGGAGCGCTACGTCACCAAAGCACTGATGAAGGTAAGGGATGGAATGAAAGTACATCCCATTGACAACTAATATGAATTGATTAATACCAAAGCCTATGTTTTCAAAATTCTTCATAGACCGTCCTATCTTTGCTACCGTATTGGCGCTGCTCATCGTCGTAGCAGGACTGGTCACACTGGGCATCCTGCCCATTGCCCAATATCCGGACATCACACCACCCACCGTGCAGGTCAGTGCCGTATATCCCGGAGCCAATGCGCAGACGGTGGCACAAACCGTCGGCATCCCCATCGAGCAGCAAGTCAACGGAGTGGACGGAATGCTTTACATGTCCTCCAACTCCAGCTCATCGGGCGCTTACTCTCTTACCATTACTTTTGCCGTAGGCACAGACATTGATATGGCTACCGTGCAGGTCCAGAACCGGGTAAGCGTGGCCCAGTCGTCACTACCTACTCCCGTTGTGGTGCAAGGCGTCACTGTACAGAAACAGTCATCGAACATCGTGATGTTCCTCACGATGACGTCGGACAGCAAAGACTACGACGGACTTTACCTCAGCAACTATGCCAAGCTGAATCTCGTAGACCAGTTAACACGCGTGCCCGGTGTAGGCGCCGTCAATGTGATGGGAGCAGGGGACTACTCCATGCGTATCTGGCTCGACCCTGCCGCCATGCGCATCCGCTATCTTTCGCCGGCCGATGTATACCAAGCTATCCAATCACAGAATGTGGAGGTCAGCGCAGGTAACGTAGGGCAACCCATCGGCACAGACAATAAAAATGCCTATCAATACAGCCTAACCGTAAAAGGGCGCCTTACCTCACCCGAAGAGTTCGGCAACATTATCCTGCGTACCGAAACCGGAGGGAAGATACTCCGTCTGCGCGACGTGGCGCATATCGACCTGGGCTCGGCCTCTTACAGCGTAGTATCCCAACTGGACGGGAAACCCACCGCTGCCATCGCTATCTATCAGCAACCTGGCAGCAACTCGCTGGACGTTTCCAAAGGAGTAAAGGCAAAAATGCAGGAACTCTCGCAAAATTTCCCTGCAGGCATACAATACAATGTAACCCTGGACACTACGGATGTCATTCATGCTTCCATAGACGAAGTGATGGTGACGTTCCTTGAAACAACCCTGCTGGTAGTTCTCGTCATCTTCCTGTTCCTGCAGAACTGGCGGGCGGTCGTCATTCCCTGCATCACTATTCCGGTATCACTCATCGGCACACTGGCCGTCATGTCCTTGTTCGGCTTCTCCATCAATACGCTGACACTATTCGGACTGATACTTGCCGTGGCCATCGTGGTGGATGATGCCATTGTGGTGGTGGAGAACTCCACGCGTCTGCTGGACACGGGGCGCTACACCTCCCGCCAGGCTGTGACCGAAGCGATGGGAGAGATTACCGGACCCATTGTCGGGGTAGTGCTGGTGCTGCTTGCCGTATTTATCCCGACAACACTCGTCAGCGGCATATCAGGACAACTGTATAAACAGTTTGCCTTGACCATTGCAGCCAGCACCGTACTTAGCGGATTCAACTCACTGACCCTTACTCCGGCACTCTGTACCTTGATGCTGCAACCTACCCGGCCTTCCAAAAATCCCCTATATCGGGGGTTCAACCATCTGTACGACAAGACACAAGGAGTCTACGACCGGATAGTGGAGTACCTGCTCCAACGCCCTGTCGCTTCCATCGTTTCATATGCGGTTTTCACATTGATTGCTGTCCTGCTGTTTGTCAAATGGCCGTCCACATTTGTTCCGGAAGAAGATGACGGCTATTTCCTCGCAGTGGTACAACTTCCCCCTGCATCGAGCCTGGAGCGCACCCAAGCCGTAGGAAAGCAGATAAATAAGATTCTCGATTCTTACCCCGAAATAAAGGACTACATCGGCATATCCGGCTTCTCCGTGATGGGAGGTGGAGAGCAAAGCAATGCGGCCACTTACTTCATCGTACTGAAAAACTGGAATGAACGCAAGGGAAAGGAACATACGGCTGAAGCCGTAGTACAGCGCTTCAATATGGAAGTATATGGCATCCAGGAAGCAGAGATATTTGCCATGGTCCCGCCTGCCATCCCCGGACTGGGAGCTACCGGAGGCCTGCAACTCCAATTGGAAGACCGCCACAACCTCGGCGCCACCGAGATGCAGCGTGCTGTAGAGACCTTGATGGAGCATTACCGCAATTATCCGGCACTGGCATCGGTCAGCAGCCAGTACCAAGCCAATGTACCGCAATATTTTTTGAATATAGACCGCGACAAGGTACAGTTGATGGGTATCCCGCTGAACAGTGTATTCACCGCCTTGGGTTACTATATGGGGGAGGCCTACGTCAACGACTATGTACAGTTCGGACACATCTACCAAGTGAAATTGGGGGCGGGCGACCGTGCCCAGCGTGTCATCGACGATGTTCTGAAATTGAGCGTTCCCAATGCATCGGGAGAAATGGTACCTTTCTCTTCCTTCACCCGGGTGGAAGAGCAGTTAGGCATGGACCAGATAAACAGATATAACATGTACTCCACAGCAGCCGTGACCTGCAATGTGGCTCCGGGCAGTAGTTCGGGAGAGGGTATCCGGCAAATGGAAAGTCTAATCAAAGAGCATCTCGGAGACGAGTTCGGCTATGAATGGACTTCGGTAGCCTATCAGGAGACGCAGGCGGGAACCACGACGACTGTCGTATTCGTCATGGCACTGCTGGTTGCCTTCCTTGTACTCGCCGCACAATACGAAAGCTGGACCAGTCCGGTAGCTGCCGTAATGGGACTTCCGGTTGCACTGCTCGGTGCCATGCTGGGATGCTATGTCATGGGGACTCCGGTCAGCATCTACACACAAATTGGAATCATTCTGCTTGTCGCCTTGTCTGCCAAAAACGGTATTCTGATTGTGGAGTTTGCACGTGACTTTCGTGCACAAGGCAATTCAATCCGCGATGCGGCATTCCAGGCCGGACATATCCGCCTGCGACCTATTCTGATGACATCGCTTGCATTCGTATTCGGGGTTATGCCGCTGCTTTTTGCAACCGGAGCAGGGGCGGGAAGCCGTATTGCACTGGGAGCCGCCGTAGTGTTCGGTATGGCACTGAATACCTTGCTTGCCACGGTCTATATTCCTAATTTCTACGAATTGATGCAGAAGTTGCAGGAGAAGTTCAGTAAGAAACAATAGGGAGGATGAGCTACAAGTTATGGATTATGGGTTATAAGCTATCACACTTATAGCCCATAATCCATAACTCATTTTAGCAACTTGCTGCTAAAAGTTGTATCTTTGCGTGCGAATTGCCTCTTAAAGAAATTGAAGTTATGAAAGCATATTTCATCGCCATACTTACCTTATTCACTTGTATAGCTACCGTCGTCCGGGCGCAGCAAATGTCTGAACTTGAAAACCGGATTGACAGTCTGCTCAATGGCAAGAAAGCCACCGTTGGTATAGCCGTATGGACAGACAAAGGAGACATGCTCCGGTATAACGACCATGTACACTTCCCCTTGCTCAGTGTATTCAAATTCCATGTGGCACTGGCCGTACTGGACAAGATGGATAAGCAAAGCATCAGTCTGGACAGCATTGTTTCCATAAAGGCATCCCAAATGCCGCCCAATACCTACAGCCCCCTGCGGAAGAAGTTTCCCGACCAGGATTTCACGATTACGCTTAGGGAACTGATGCAATACAGCATTTCCCAAAGCGACAACAATGCCTGCGACATCTTGATAGAATATGCAGGAGGCATCAAACATATCAACGACTATATCCACCGGTTGAGTATCGACTCCTTCAACCTCTCGGAAACAGAAGACGGCATGCACTCCAGCTTCGAGGCTGTATACCGCAACTGGAGTACTCCTTCCGCTATGGTCCGACTACTGAGAACGGCTGATGAAAAAGAGTTGTTCTCCAACAAGGAGCTGAAAGACTTCTTGTGGCAGACCATGATAGATACTGAAACCGGTGCCAACAAACTGAAAGGTATGTTGCCAGCCAAAACCGTGGTAGGACACAAGACCGGCTCTTCCGACCGCAATGCCGACGGTATGAAAACTGCAGATAATGATGCCGGCCTCGTTATCCTTCCCGACGGCCGGAAATACTACATTGCCGCCTTCGTCATGGACTCATACGAGACGGATGAGGACAATGCGAACATCATCGCCCGCATATCACGCATGGTATATGATGCGATGAGATGAGAGAGGCAAGGGGGCTATTGGTAGCTCCTCCTATAAGTTTTGATACTCGGGTATATCCTGCAGAAAAGTATAGCTGTTGTGCTCGTAATCTATGCGGCAACAATAATGCTGAAGCCCGTTGCTGACAATCAGATAATCCACTTTCAGCACCATGTTGTAGCGGGTAATCTGGTCGAAAACCTTTTGGGTGATTTCTATTTCAGGCGCCTTGTATTCCACAATCATCCGGGCGGTAAGGTCGCGTCGATAGAGCACTGTATCACAGCGTTTCTTTGTACCGTTCAGCTGTACCTGCACCTCATTTGCCATAAGCGCCTGCGGATACCCCTTGTGAGCAAGAAGAAAGTGGACGAAGTGCTGCCGCACCCATTCTTCAGGGGTCAAGGCGACATAACGACGACGGATTACATCGAAAATAACATTTTTTCCGTTCCTTGCGGCAATTTTAGCATCGAATGCTGGTAGGTTTAACGATAACATTTACTACATTTGTAAGTTAAATAATGGTTCCCGTCTTTTGGGAACACAAATTTAATGAAATCTTATGAAAACAAAAGAAGAAATCGTAGCCAATTGGCTGCCCCGTTACACAAAGCGTAACCTGGAGGATTTTGGAGAGTACATTCTGTTGACCAACTTCAACAAGTACGTAGAGATTTTCGCAGAAAAGTTCAATGTTCCCATTCTCGGTAAAGATGCCAACATGATATCTGCCAGTGCAGAAGGAATGACCATCATTAATTTTGGTATGGGAAGTCCTAATGCCGCCATTATCATGGACTTGCTGAGTGCTATCAAGCCCAAGGCATGTCTGTTTCTGGGTAAGTGCGGCGGTATAGACAAGAAAAATAGAATAGGGGACCTCATCCTTCCCATTGCCGCCATCCGTGGCGAGGGTACCTCCAACGACTACTTCCCACCTGAAGTCCCGTCACTCCCGGCATTTATGCTGCAACGTGCCGTTTCTTCTGCCATCCGCGATTATGCCCGTGACTACTGGACCGGTACCGTATACACCACCAACCGCCGCATTTGGGAACATGACGAGGAATTCAAAGAATATCTGAAGAAAACCCGTGCCATGGCTGTCGATATGGAAACGGCAACCCTATTCAGCTGCGGTTTTGCCAATCATATTCCCACGGGAGCTCTTCTGCTGGTTTCAGACCAACCGATGATTCCGGAAGGTGTAAAAACCGATAAAAGCGACAATCTGGTGACCCAGAATTATGTAAAGGAGCATGTTGAAATCGGCATCGCATCCTTGCGCATGATTATTGATGAAAAGAAAACCGTAAAACACTTGAAGTTCGACTGGTAATCCGTTACGGGACATCCCTCGTATAGCACTTACTTTATTATATGGCAAAACAAGAAACAACCTGTGATGATATTCTAAAAGAGTTGAGAGCCAAGCAATACCGCCCCGTCTACTATCTCATGGGCGAGGAATCGTATTACATAGACCTCATCTCCGACTATATTGTAGACAACGTTCTCACTGACACCGAAAAGGAATTCAACCTGACCGTAGTCTACGGTGCAGATGTCGATATAGCCACTGTCATCAATGCGGCCAAGCGCTATCCGATGATGTCCGAACGCCAGGTCGTAGTCGTAAAGGAAGCGCAGGCCATCCGCAACATGGAGGAGCTTTCATACTACCTGCAAAAACCGTTGAACTCCACCATTCTTGTTCTATGCCACAAACATGGGGTGCTGGACAGAAGAAAGAAGCTGGCGGCCGAAATAGAGAAGGTGGGAGTTCTATTCGAATCCAAGAAGGTGAAGGATGCCCAGTTACCGGCATTCATCACCTCATACATGAAGCGCAAAGGTGTAGACTTGGATCCTAAAGCCACCTCCATGCTTGCCGATTTCGTAGGTACGGACCTCAGCCGCCTTACAGGAGAACTGGAAAAACTGATTATAACTCTTCCAAAAGGTCAGACACGCGTCACCCCCGAACAGATAGAACGTAACATCGGAATCAGTAAGGATTATAATAACTTTGAACTTCGCAGTGCCATTGTAGAAAAAGACATACTAAAGGCCAATAAAATAATAAAATATTTTGAAGAAAATCCGAAAACAAACCCTATCCAGATGACTTTATCTTTACTTTTCGGCTTCTTCTCCAACTTGATGTTGGCTTATTATGCACCCGAAAAGACGGAGCAGGGTATTGCCAGTTTCATAGGATTAAAGACTCCCTGGCAGTCGCGCGAATACCTAAGTGCCATGCGCCGTTACAGCGGAGTAAAGACCATGCAGATAATCGGAGAAATTCGATATGCAGATGCCAAATCCAAAGGAGTAGGAAATTCCTCCCTAAGCGATGGAGATATCCTCCGGGAATTGGTCTTTAAGATTCTACACTAACTTCCATACAGCATACTTTTCCATAAAAGGGAAAAAGCATAAAACAGACTGATTTGATATCATTATGTCATTTTTAGGGGGATTTATCCCCCTTTTTTCTATTTCAGTCCTTATCATAGACAGTAAAATAGGAGATAATAATCACATTTACAGTAAATTACGCTCATTTATAAGCTCTGAGAATCGCGTCTTTATAACGAATCAACCAATTATACAGAAATAAAGCAAGGATTTAAGTCTTGAAGACTAGACAATAAATAAAGCCATCTTGTTTTCTCATTTATGTCACATTTTTTCTCCTTTAGTAAAAAAGAAAAGATGGAGCAATTCAGCTTTAAATCGCCATATAAGAAATCTGTTACACTTTAAGAGTACAATAGTTGTAATACACAACTAGGATAATTGACTATTGTGAATTCAACACATTACATAAATATCTATATAACGAGTGTATTGTAACATATGTAATATTACATTTGAAAACACTAATGTAATAAGTGATATTTAATATCGTAAACTGATGGTTTACAAAAATAATAGAGTAGGGGTTAACCCATGTAGTTAAAAGCAATAAATATATATATATCAATTGTATATGATGATTAATCAAATTATTAAATTATATATTATATAAAATGAGTGGCAAACAAATGTAATACAGCATTTACTATCAAAAAATAACTGATATAACACGCTAATAACTAGATAAATATATTATTTTATTAAACTTACAATAAATACCTATTTTACTCATAATTTGTATTATAGCATTTGTAATGATGAATATTGTAATAACAACATTTCATTTGTAAACCACAAAATATTACATTTTTAATTTGCTTTTGTGATGCCGTTTTTTTACTTTTGTAATCCAATAAATAGCATGTACAATTGTAATAACACATAAACCATGAGTATAAAAGATAGGTTCAAAATGGTTATGGACCGAGAGAAACTGACAGCAGGAGCTTTTGCCGAGAGTATTGGCGTGGCCCAAGCCACCATTTCCCACATCTTGGGTCCGCGTAACAAATATCCAAGTACGGAAGTTATTCTCCGATTACATCAACGCTACAATGATATAAACTTGGAATGGCTGCTTACCGGAAAAGGCAATATGAGTAATAATCCGGATTCACCCGAAAACGATGGATTCGACTATCCTCTATTCGCCGAGAATTCGGAAAATCTGTCCAACGGGACGGAAGAATCTGAAAATCGCAAGGAAATTGCATTAGGAACAACCCTAAAGTCGCCTAAAGAGATTGTAAAACAAGAGATTATCTACAAAGAAAAGCCTCCCAGAAAAATCACCGAAATAAGAATTTTCTTTGATGACAATACCTACGAGACTTTCAAACCAGAAAATTAGGGAATGAGAATGGAAATAGACTAACGCCCCGGCATAAAAAAGAAACGGGTTCATTTTATTCTGCACTCGGTTTACACTATCTTTGCACCCGAAAGAAAAACATCCCTCTTTATAGATATGAAAAAGTATATTTTAGATCTGACAGTGACAGAGAACCTCCGCTTGCATGCCAACTACGTGTTGTTGAAGCTGACTTCTCCGTCCCCACTTCCGGAAATGCTTCCGGGACAATTTGCAGAGATTCGCGTGGACGGCTCGCCTACCACT
The DNA here is from genome assembly GCF_003603515.1 of Bacteroides sp. AM32-11AC. Taxonomy (NCBI): domain Bacteria; kingdom Pseudomonadati; phylum Bacteroidota; class Bacteroidia; order Bacteroidales; family Bacteroidaceae; genus Bacteroides; species Bacteroides sp. AM32-11AC. The sequence continues at coordinate 90,321 of NZ_QTNH01000004.1, forward strand.
TTTTTGCGCCGCCCCATCTCCATCAATTATGTAGATAGACAACGGAACGAAGTATGGTTCTTAATCCAACTTGTAGGCGACGGAACCAAGCGATTAGGAGAAGCAAAAGCAGGCGATATAATCAATGTAGTGCTTCCGCTGGGAAACTGCTTCACAATGCCTGAAAAAGCCTCAGACAAGCTCTTATTGGTAGGTGGAGGTGTAGGTACAGCTCCTATGTTATATTTAGGCGAACAGCTCGCCAAGAAAGGTTGCAAGCCAACATTCCTGCTGGGTGCCAGAAGTGACAAAGATTTGCTTCAATTGGAACAATTTGCCGCCTATGGCGAGGTGTATACCACCACCGAAGATGGCAGCCACGGAGAGAAGGGATACGTAACACAACACTCCATATTAAATAAGGTGTGCTTTGAGCAGATATATACTTGCGGCCCCAAACCGATGATGATGGCAGTAGCAAAGTATGCCAAAAGTAAAGGCATCAGTTGCGAAGTATCTTTGGAAAATATGATGGCGTGTGGCATAGGCGCTTGTCTATGCTGTGCAGAAAATACCACGGAAGGTCATTTGTGCGTATGTAAAGAAGGTCCGGTTTTTAATATAAACAAACTATTATGGCAGATTTAAGTGTAAATATTGGTGAATTACAAATGAATAATCCGGTGATGACTGCATCCGGAACATTCGGATATGGTGAAGAATTCGCCGATTTCATCGAACTATCGCGAATAGGCGGTATTATTGTAAAGGGAACCACTCTTCACAAACGTGAAGGCAATCCATATCCGCGCATGGCAGAGACTCCTTCGGGTATGTTAAACGCTGTGGGACTGCAAAATAAGGGTGTTCATTACTTTGTTGAACACATCTATCCCCGCATCAAGGACATTCAGACCAACATGATTGTGAATGTTTCGGGTTCTGCCATCGAAGACTATGCCGAAACAGCCGCAATCATTAATGAACTTGACAAAATTCCTGCCATAGAATTGAACATCTCTTGCCCCAACGTGAAGCAAGGAGGAATGGCATTCGGTGTTACCGCCAAGGGCGCCGAAGAAGTGGTGAAAGCCGTGCGCTCAGTTTACAAAAAGACACTTATCGTAAAGCTCTCCCCGAACGTTACCGACATCACTGAAATAGCCCGCGCAGCCGAAAATGGCGGTGCAGACAGTGTTTCCCTCATCAATACCCTGCTGGGAATGGCTATAGACGCGGAACGCAGGCGTCCGATACTCTCCACTGTAACCGGTGGCATGTCCGGTGCGGCCGTGAAACCCATTGCCTTACGTATGGTATGGCAAGTAGCCAAAGCGGTAAAAATCCCCGTCATAGGCTTGGGAGGTATCATGAACTGGAAAGATGCTGTGGAATTCATGCTTGCAGGTGCCTCTGCCATCCAGATTGGTACGGCAAACTTCATTGATCCGGCGGTTACAGTGAAAGTGGTAGAAGGAATAAATGACTATCTTGACAGACACGGTTATCAGTCTATAAAGGATATTATCGGTGCACTCGAGGTATAAAGAATAACAAGAGATTGCCATTCGCAATATATATTCATAAAAAAGGACATTCATTGACGAATGTCCTTTTTCTTTTTATTTACATCAGTAAACTTACTCTCCCAACAAATCCGGACGCAATCTACGGGTCCTTTCCAACGACTGTTGCAGCTCCCATTCCTTAATCTTGGCCTCATGTCCGGAGAGTAAAATATCCGGAACCTTCCATCCATTGTAATCAGCGGGACGTGTATAGACCGGTGCGGCCAGCAGATTGTCCTGAAAAGAATCTGAAAGTGCAGACTGCTCATCGGAAATCACTCCCGGAATGATACGGACGATGGCATCTGCCATGACAGCCGCCGCCAGTTCTCCGCCAGTCAACACATAGTCGCCGATACTGATTTCCTTGGTGATGAGATGCTCGCGAATCCGGTAATCTATCCCTTTGAAATGCCCGCAGAGAATGATGAGATTCTGGGCAAGGGAAAGAGTATTTGCCATCGGCTGATTGAACTGCTCACCATCGGGGGTCGTAAAGATAACCTCGTCGTAATCCCGCTCGGCCTTCAAGGCGTTGATACACCGCTCTATCGGCTCTATCTTCATGACCATTCCGGCAAAGCCGCCAAACGGATAATCGTCTACACGACGGTACTTATCTTCCGTATAATCACGAAGATTATGGATATGTATCTCTGCAAGCCCTTTATTTTGAGCACGTTTCATAATGGAGCAGTTAAAGAATCCCTCAATCATCTCCGGCAAAACTGTGATAATGTCAATGCGCATATAACTTTATTTTAGCTATTTCAAGCTGCAAAAGTACAAATATTCGGGGAGAAACCCGTATTTTTGCGTTCAAACAATCCGAAAACCCTATGACTGTAAAAGAAAAAATAGACCAGCTCCGTGCGGAATTACACCAGCACAACTACAATTATTATGTGCTGAATGCTCCTGAAATATCCGACAAGGAGTTTGACGACCTGATGCGCGAGCTACAAGACTTAGAGAAAGAACATCCTGAATACCAAGATGATAATTCGCCCACGATGCGTGTAGGGAGTGATTTGAATAAGAACTTCACACAAGTGGCACACAAATATCCCATGCTTTCATTGGGAAACACCTATTCTGAAAACGAAGTGACCGACTTTTACGAACGGGTAAAGAAAGCGTTGAATGAGGATTTTGAAATCTGCTGCGAGCTGAAGTATGACGGTACTTCCATCTCGCTGACTTACGAGGATGGCAAACTGGTGCGTGCCGTCACCCGTGGCGACGGCGAAAAGGGCGATGACGTGACGGACAATGTAAAGACAATCCGAACGATTCCACTGGTCCTCCATGGGGATTATCCTAAATCATTCGAAATCAGAGGGGAAATCCTGATGCCCTGGGTGGTTTTCGAAGAACTGAACCGGGAAAAAGAAGCACGTGAGGAACCGCTTTTCGCCAATCCGCGCAACGCTGCTTCCGGTACCTTGAAGTTGCAGAATTCCACCATCGTAGCATCCAGAAAGCTGGATGCTTATCTCTACTATCTATTGGGAGAGGAATTGCCCTGCGACGGCCATTACGAGAATCTGCAAGCCGCCGCCAGCTGGGGATTTAAAACATCAGAGCACACCAGAAAAGCTCACAGCCTGGAGGAAGTCTTCGAATACATCAATTATTGGGACACGGAGCGTAAGAACCTTCCGGTAGCTACTGATGGTATTGTACTAAAAGTCAACAGCTTGAGACAACAAAAGAATTTGGGATTCACAGCCAAGTCCCCCCGGTGGGCCATCGCATACAAATTCCAGGCAGAACGTGCACTGACACGCTTGAATAGGGTTACCTACCAAGTAGGACGTACCGGCGCAGTCACTCCGGTTGCCAATCTGGACCCCGTACAACTGTCCGGCACCATTGTGAAACGTGCCTCCCTGCACAATGCAGATATTATCGAGGGGCTGGACCTGCATATAGGCGACATGGTGTATGTGGAAAAAGGCGGTGAAATCATCCCCAAAATAACCGGTGTCGATAAGGATGCCCGCAGTATACTTATCGGTGAAAAAGTGAAGTTCATCACCCATTGTCCCGAATGCGGCAGCAAACTGATACGTTTTGAAGGAGAAGCAGCCCACTATTGCCCCAATGAAACCGCTTGTCCTCCGCAGATTAAAGGGAAAATAGAGCATTTCATCAGCCGCAAAGCCATGAATATAGACGGACTGGGACCTGAAACAGTAGATATGTTCTACCGATTGGGACTGATAAAGGATACTGCAGATTTATACCAGCTCAAAACCGATGACATCAAGAACCTGGAACGGATGGGCGAAAAATCGGCAGAAAACATAGTCAACGGTATTGCGGCAAGTAAAGAAGTGCCATTCGAAAGAGTACTCTTTGCACTGGGCATACGCTTCGTGGGAGAAACGGTTGCCAAGAAGATAGCCAAGTCCTTTACGGACATCGAAGAACTGGAAAACGCAGACCTCGAAAAGCTGAAAAACATCGATGAAATCGGTGAAAAAATAGCGCAGAGCATTATAACCTACTTCTCCAATCCTGCCAACAGAGAGCTGGTGGAACGGCTGAAATCGAACGGTCTGCAACTCCACCGGACGGAAGAAGACCTCAGCGGATACACCGACAAACTGGCGGGCCAGTCCATTGTCATCAGCGGCGTATTCACCCACCACTCACGGGACGAATACAAAGAGATGATTGAAAAGAACGGTGGGAAAAACGTCGGCAGTATCTCCTCCAAAACCAGCTTTATCCTGGCCGGAGAAAATATGGGACCTGCCAAACTGGAGAAAGCGCAGAAACTGGGAGTAAAGATTATGAGCGAAGATGAGTTTTTGGCATTGCTATCCTAACAAATTTCCACAAAAAGCTTTTTTATGGCTTATATTTGTAGGGTAAATCGAAAAAATTCGTACTTTTGCGAGTCATTTAATTAGAGATTACTTTATAATACTCATGATACAGACAAGATTGAAAGGAATGGGGGTAGCGCTGATTACTCCATTTAAAGAGGATGAAAGCGTTGATTACGATGCGTTGATGCGTTTGGTAGACTATCAACTTCAAAACAATACCGACTTTTTATGTGTGCTCGGCACCACGGCAGAAACTCCGACTCTGACTGAAGAAGAGAAAAAGAAAATCAAGAAAATGGTCATCGAGCGAGTGAACGGAAGAATTCCTATCCTGCTGGGCGTAGGTGGAAACAACACCCGGGCCATAGTGGAAACACTGAAAAATGACGATTTCACCGGAGTAGATGCCATTCTCTCCGTTGTTCCATATTATAACAAGCCCTCACAAGAAGGTATATATCAGCATTATAAGGCCATTTCTGAAGCAACGGATTTGCCGATTGTGCTTTATAATGTCCCCGGTCGTACCGGCGTGAACATGAAGGCAGAAACAACCCTGCGCATTGCACGTGATTTCAAGAATGTGATAGCCGTCAAAGAAGCTTCGGGCGACATCACGCAGATGGATGACATCATCAAAAACAAACCGGCCAATTTCGACGTTATTTCGGGCGATGACGGCATCACCTTCCCTCTGATTACCCTGGGGGCCGTCGGCATTATCTCGGTCATCGGAAACGCGTTCCCACGTGAGTTCAGCCGTATGGTACGTCTGGCACTGCAAGGGGACTATGCCAATGCATTGACCATTCACCACAAATTTGCCGAATTATTCAAGCTTCTGTTTGTAGACGGCAACCCTGCCGGAGTAAAAGCCATGCTGAATGTAATGGGAATGATTGAGAACAAGCTCCGCCTGCCATTGGTGCCGACCAGAATCACTACTTTCGAAGCCATGCGCAAGATTCTGGATGAATTGAACATCAAATGCTAAGGTCTTATACCGCCCCTATAGGATATTAATTTCCAGTATACAACATATTAATATCAGATATGCAAGGAGTTAATTTTGTGGAAACACGGAATTAACTCCTTCTTTTTTTCCTATGTGACTATATTTATCAGTACAATAATCCCAAAACAGTCTACTGATTACGTTATAAAGCAAAAAGACATCTGGTTAAATCGAGAAAAAGACATCTCTAGCTCAATCAAGACAAGACTATTATTTCAGCTAATCTATTAGTTCACAACACTGAACACTTTGTTTCAGCAGAGAAAAACACTTTGTTTTTATATGATGGAACAAAGTGTTCTGTCAAGGGAAACAAAGTGTTCTCCATAATGAAACAAAGTGTTTAGTTAAGGGAAACAGTTTGTTTCATTATAGAGAACACGCGCCAGTGCCATACAAGGGGAGAACATCAACTATATGCCATTGCTGTAAAAACAAAGAACCTCCGCAAGAAAACTTGCGGAGGTTCTTTGTGATCGCGACAGGATTCAAACCTGTAACCGGCTGATCCGTAGTCAGCTACTCTATTCAGTTGAGCTACGCGACCCTTAAAAAAATTATGAAAACTTGTGACCGCGACAGGATTCAAACCTGTAACCGGCTGATCCGTAGTCAGCTACTCTATTCAGTTGAGCTACGCGGCCTCTTTGTTTAACGGGTGCAAAGATACGTACTTTTTCCGAATTAGCAAACGATATACAAACTTTTTTTGAAGAAATTTATTCGACAAAGCGATAATTAAACAACTGCCAGCCGATGGTCATCCCCACATTCCACTCCCTTCTCGGTGAGCTATAATGATTTACATAAGCAGAGATGGCTCCGAAGGGCAAATGACAAATAACAGAAACTTCTCCCATATACTCAAAGCGGGAGAATGCTTTTCCATAATATGCTTTATTCAATGCATTCTTTTTTATCGGAAAAATCGGTGTAAAGCCATAAAATTCTGTCCGGAACTGGAACATGTCGTTCAAAACATATATGGGTTTGATACCGGCAGCCACATACTGGTTGGCACGAAAAGCTTCATTGTACATCAGTTTACTATGCGGAGTCGGTGCAAATTCTCCTGCCTGCATCATGGTTGCCGTATAATTCTCAGAGAAATTCTTCGATGAATACAGTGCTTCTGCCATCCATCCCAGGGTGAATTTCGGCCCCATCGTGTGATATGCCTCTTTCATATAAGAGATTTGTAACCATGATTGCCGCTCTTGCGGAGAAGGACTGTACCCTTCTTGCGGATTCCCCGGTTCAAATCTTTCCCTCCCGGTAAATACCTGGGCTATCAGTTTCTCCAGATAACCTTTTGTCGCGTATTGCCGCGTATTTAGGGTGCTCCCATAGAAACCGATGGAACCTCCCAAAAGTTTGTAGGTACTTCTGTCCGAACGGTCCTTATCGAAATCTATTACACTGGATTGAAAGTAGTTATCTTCCAGTTGGCCATATCCCAGACTGAACTCCGCACGCTTATTGGCCAAAAACGGCAAGGCAACCATCAACTTCACAAAACGTTCGTCCTTTGAATTGAATGAAGGTTTGTCATTCCTGGAAAACAGCTTGTCCTTCTTGTAGTAATCGAAGGTACTGATTGAAGCAATAAAACGAAAGGACGTAGGTATGTTGGTAGGCAAATCAATCTTACCCATCAACTGGGCATTATTATAAATCTTACCCAACTGACCGTCAAAAGTGATTTCCTTGGAATAATAATTCAAGTTCTGATATCCTATTCCCAAATAGATTTGATTTGAGCTCGTGGTAGAGACACTGCCCCCCAGACGCACGGAAAAATTATCCTCCATCTTCACCTTCAAATGCAGCTCATACAAATCGGATTCCGAATCATACACAGCATGAGGAACTATTTCCGAAATCATATTATCTGCCAGCAAACGAAAATACCCGCGCTTCAAGTCTTCATAAGTAAAGACTTCATGCTCTTCATCATGGAACTCTTTTTTGATGTAGGCTTGCTGTTGGGCATTCGCCCCTTCAATAATAATATCCCGAAAACGGAATTGAGGCAGGTTACTCCGGAAGACAAGGCGCCTCAAACGCACATTATCAGCATTCACCCTACGGTGAACACGGCTTTTGATGGAATCCATCATATTAAGAGTACGGTTGTAGCCTATATCGTGCAATTCCTGCAGACGGTCAAAATCCAGCAGGTTGACATCATCGTACTTGAAGGTCATGACTATGCCCAACGAGTCCGGAATGGAGTAATCGGTCTTCTGCATAATCATATTCTCCAATTGGCTCATCAGGTCATTCTCCTTCGGCTTACCGGGATTGGCCGCTACCACACTGCCAATAATGACATCCGGATGAAAATCCTCCCGCATCACATCCGTAGGGAAATTATTGTAAATGCCGCCATCATAAGCAAGCGTACTGTCTATTTCTATCGGTTTGAAGACAAATGGAAAGCTCATGGAAGCACGTACCGCATCTCCCAAATCCCCTTTACTCAATACCAATGGCTTTTTATTGTACACATCGGATGCTATACAGCGAAAAGGAACAAACAGTTTGTTGAAATTACCGCCACATGCAGCCGTAGCACGTGCAAACAATTCCACAAATACCAGGTTCATCTGTATGGGGTTGACCATGCTTGTGGGAAGTATCTGGGGCTTTATATGCAGCGAGTCCCTAAAAGCAAAACGGATATTAAAAAATTCCGGTGAAGGACGATTCTTCTTAAAATAATACTCGTATTTAGGCTCCACTTTGCCCGAATACCAACGCTTAAAGTCGGGAGAGCGCAACAGCGCCTCCATATCGTCCGGGGAATACCCCATAGCATACAGAGAACCGATGATAGCTCCCATAGAGGTTCCGGTTATATAATCAATGGGGATATTATTCTCTTCCAAAGCCCGGATAATGCCTATATGAGTCATGCCTTTTGCTCCACCGCCACTCAGTACAAGCCCCACTTTCTGAGCTTGTAAAATAAAGCCACATAGAAGAAACGAAAAAAACAATAAAACTCTTTTCATAACTATGCTATTCCGAGTAAGATAAATGTTCATTGCCCCAAATATAAACAATAGTTTCTAAAAATGCCGTATTCAACGAAGAAAATCACACCCTAATTGGTGAAAATGAATAAAAAAAGGGTATTGCGACTCCGAAGAATCACAATACCCTTGCATATATTAAATGCAAATTTAAAGGGGCTTATTTTATCAGGTCAATGCTTCTCTTGACAAAGTTGTTCAAAGCTTCACCTTTCAACATACCATTCTGCAGCAGTGCCAAATCTATCAGTTGACGGACAACCTTATTCTTGGCAGCATAATCGGCGAAGATGCCTTCTTTCTGTGTTTTCAGTTCGTCCCACTTCTTATCCAGCTCATTCACTTTATCCTTTTCGGCAGTCGGTATATCCTCATCTTTCTTGCCTTCCTGCTTCTTTTTCAGGTCAGTACGCTGCTTGTTCACTTCATCCATCTCTGCCTGAACCGGAGCAACGGCAGCAACACATTCCTTATCTTCATCTGCCAGAACTTCTTTTACCAGCTTATGGTCTGAATTCAATACCAGGTTAAACATATCCGGCATTTCGCCATAGAAGCTCATTCCAGCCTGGATATTAGCCATTTCCTTCATACGGCGCATGTACTCGCTCTGAGTTATCATGATAGGAGTGGCATTTTCGCCCAAAGCCTGCGCCGTGATGTTGAACTCCGTCTTATCCATCTTGGGCAACTGGCTCTTGAAGATGGAAGAAAGAACTTCCTGCTTGCCGGCTTCCAACGCTTCGTTCTTCTTGTCTTCCTTGACAATCAGATTATCAATAATATCGCTGTCTACACGAGTGAAGCGAACCTTTTCGAACTTCTGTTCCAACATGCTCACCACCGCAATGTCCAGCTGTCCATCCATCAACAGCACATTGTATCCTTTATTCGTAGCGGCCTCTATGTAGCTGTATTGTTCATCTTTATTGTTGGCATACAGATAAATCAGATTTCCATCCTTATCCGTCTGGTTATCTTTAATCAACGTCTTATACTCTTCGAAAGTATAATATTTGCTGTCTGTATCGGTGAAAAGGGCAAAATCCTTGGCTCTATCATAGAAATCTTCCTGCGTAAGCATTCCGTAGTTGATGAAGATTTTCAAGTCATTCCACTTTTCCTCAAACTGTTTACGGTCATTCTTGAAGATAGACTGCAAACGGTCTGACACCTTCTTCGTGATATATGTAGAAATCTTCTTCACGTTGGCATCGCTCTGCAAATAAGAACGGGAAACGTTCAATGGAATGTCCGGTGAATCGAGCACACCATGCAGCAGGGTCAAGAAGTCGGGAACAATACCTTCCACCGAATCCGTCACATATACCTGGTTGCAATAGAGCTGAATCTTATTCTTGTTCAACTCGATGTTGCTCTTCACTTTGGGGAAGTACAGAATACCGGTAAGGTGGAACGGATAATCCACATTCAGATGAATCCAGAATAAAGGTTCGTCGGACATAGGATAAAGGTCACGGTAGAACTTCTTATAATCTTCATCTTTCAATTCGCTGGGTTTCAGCGTCCACAACGGGTTGGAATCATTGATGATATTATCCTCGGCAGTTTCAACCTGCTTGCCGTCTTTCCATTCTTTCTTCTTGCCGAATGCAACCGGGATAGGGAGGAAGCTGCAATACTTCTTCAACAAAGAGGAAATGCGCGCTTCTTCAAGGAATTCCTTGCAGTCATCGTCTATGTAAAGAACGATATCCGTACCACGTTCTGCCTTATCAGTGTCTTCAATCGTAAACTCCGGACTGCCATCGCATGTCCACTTTACAGCCTGGGCGCCTACCCGATAGGATTTAGTGATGATTTCGACTTTCTTGGCAACCATAAAAGCCGAATAGAACCCCAATCCAAAATGACCGATGATGGCATTAGCATCGTTTTTATATTTCTCAAGGAAGTCATTGGCGCCAGAGAAAGCTATCTGGTTAATATACTTGTCTATTTCTTCAGCCGTAAGCCCGATACCATGGTCGGACACTGTAATGGTATCTTTTCCCAGCGAGACATGTACGGTTAAATCGCCAACTTCACCCTTGAACTCACCGATAGAGGAGAGTGTTTTCAGCTTCTGTGTAGCATCAACCGCATTAGAAACCAACTCACGGAGAAAAATTTCATGATCACTATACAAGAACTTTTTAATGACGGGGAAGATATTCTCAGTAGTTACCCCAATATTACCTTTTTGCATACTACATTTATATTTTTTAGATTTATATTTTTAATTATTCCGGCAGATATAGCACAAAAAAAATGCCAGCCCATAAGGACTGACATTTTGACGGTTTTTATAAAGAACAGCTTATGCCTTCTTGATGCTCAGCTCGTCTTTTTCTTTGTCTACTGATACGTTTACCGTATCACCCGGCTGTAACTCCGCCGCCACTATCAGCTCGGAAAGTCCATCCTCCAAGTGGTTCTGAATAGCACGCTTCAATGGACGCGCACCAAACTGTACATCGTACCCTTTCGAAGCAAGGAATGTCTTTGCATCATCCTCCACAACCAGCTTGTAACCAATTGCTTCAACCCGTTCGTACAAGCCTTTCAGCTCAATGTCCACAATCTTTGTGATGGCCTCCAAGGAGAGCTGGTCGAAAGTAATGATTTCATCCAAACGATTCAAAAATTCAGGAGCAAAGGTCTTGTTCAGAGCCTTTTGTATCACGCTGCGCGAATGTTCATTGTCATCCGTGCGGTTTTGCGCCGCAAAACCTACGCCACGGCCAAACTCCTTCAACTGCCGCGTACCGATATTGGAGGTCATAATGATAACCGTATTCTTGAAATCAATGGTTCTGCCATAATTGTCAGTCAAACGGCCTTCATCCAGTACCTGGAGCAAGATGTTGAATACGTCCGGATGGGCTTTCTCAATTTCATCCAACAAGACAATGGAATACGGCTTGCGACGAACCTTTTCGGTCAACTGGCCGCCTTCCTCATAGCCCACATATCCCGGAGCGGCACCAATCATACGAGATACGGTGTATTTCTCCATATACTCGCTCATATCGATACGTATCAAGGCATCGGCAGAGCCAAACATATATTTTGCCAATTGCTTTGCCAAATGTGTCTTACCCACACCAGTAGGGCCAAGGAACATAAAGGTTCCAATGGGATGGTTCGGGTCTTTCAACCCTACACGGCTACGCAAGATTGCTTTGGTAAGTTTCTCTATCGCAGCATCTTGAGCTATCACCTTCGCCTGTAGTTCTTCCTTCATTCCGGCCAGTTTAAGTCCTTCTGCCTGCGCCATGCGCTGTACGGGTACACCGGACATCATCGAAATAACATTGGCTATTTCCTCTTCACCTACCGTTTGGCGGTCATCCTTCAAACGGGCTTCCCACTCAACCTTCATCTCCTCCAAGCGGACAGAAAGTTCCTTCTCACGGTCGCGGTAGCTGGCAGCCAGCTCAAAATTCTGTGACTTTACAGCTTCAGCCTTCAGGCTACGTGCCTCTTCAATCAGCTTTTCCTGCTCCTCAATTTCTTTCGGAACATTAATATTCGTCAAATGCACACGCGAACCCGCCTCGTCCAAAGCATCAATAGCTTTATCCGGGAAGTTGCGGTCGGTTATATAGCGTGCTGACAACTTGACACATGCTTCCAGGGCTTCATCCGTGTAGCTCACGTTATGATGGTCTTCATACTTCTCCTTGATATTCTTCAATATCTGAAGCGTTTCTTCAGCTGTGGTAGGCTCTACAATCACCTTTTGGAAACGACGCTCTAAAGCACCGTCTTTCTCGATATTCTTTCTGTATTCATCGAGAGTGGTAGCTCCAATACACTGGATTTCACCACGCGCTAAAGCCGGTTTCAGCATATTGGCAGCATCCATGGAACCGGCAGCAGCACCAGCGCCTACAATCGTATGGATTTCATCGATGAAAAGAATGACATTCGGATTTTTCTGCAACTCGTTGATAATAGAGCGGATACGTTCCTCAAACTGACCACGGTATTTTGTTCCCGCCACCACAGAGGCCATATCAAGCATCACCACGCGCTTTTCAAACAAAATGCGCGAAACTTTCTTTTGCACAATACGCAATGCCAAACCCTCTACGATGGCAGATTTTCCGACTCCTGGTTCACCGATAAGCACCGGATTGTTCTTCTTGCGGCGGCTCAAGATTTGCGCCAGACGTTCAATCTCGCGTTCGCGACCCACAACTGGGTCCAGCTTGCCTTCTTCGGCAGCACGGGTCATGTCTACGCCGAAATTGTCCAGCACGGGGGTATCATTGGACGGCTTTCTGGATGCAGTCTGTGCAGCCGAAGCCGAACCAGCCCCCCCAGTACGGGAAGAGCGGGACATACTCATGTCTTCTTCATCCTCTTCATCATCCTCAGTAAATCCCATTCCCGCATTCGGATTGGTCGATTTCATCGAAAGCTGTTCAAATACAGCTTGATAATCCACCCGGTGTTCTTCCAAAACAGTTGCAGCAAGATTGTCGCCATCTTTCAAGATAGCCAGCAATACATGTTCCGTATCGGCAGTTGCACTTTTCAGCAAACGCGCTTCAAGCATACACATCTTCAATATCTTAGCCGTCATCGGGGACAAGGGCACTTCAGCGTCCGGCAAGAGAGTATCGTCCTCGGCATCCTTCAGGAAACCCTCCAGACGACTTTTTACTCGTTTTAAATCTATATCAAGTTTCAACAATATTTCAATAGCTTTCCCTCCGCCATCACGCAGCATGCCGAGCAGAAGGTGTTCCGGACCAATATAGCGATTCCTCAATCGATTGGCTTCTTCCTTGCTATAAGTAATTATGTCTGAAACTCTTTGTGAAAATTGATTGTTCATATTTTATAATTCTCCTCAATTAAAAAGGTTATCCACGACAAAGATACGCATTTATTAATTCAGCGTATCATATTTAACTGATTTAATAGTATACAAATCTCGTGCCATAAATTTCAAATCTGTTTTTCCATTCTATACCTTATATATTAATAGCAATTTGGAGAGGAAGGGAGGGAGTACTTCCATATTTATGCTGCAGGCAACAAAGTTTATGGAGGAAAACTTTTGTATATCGTAAAAAAGCAGTATTTTAGCGTGGTTTTTCACAAACCCGAAAATGTATAATTAATAATCTTTTTAAATGCTTGAACAAGACAGAATTATAAAGATTAACATCGAGGAGGAAATGAAGTCATCGTACATTGACTACTCTATGTCGGTCATTGTTTCACGTGCCCTTCCGGATGTTAGAGATGGTTTTAAACCCGTTCACCGAAGAATTCTTTTCGGAATGATGGGATTAGGAAATACCTCCGACAAACCTTATAAAAAATCAGCCAGAGTTGTAGGTGAAGTATTAGGTAAATATCACCCTCATGGCGACTCGTCCGTTTACGGAGCTCTTGTACGTATGGCTCAGCCTTGGGCAATGCGTTACATGTTGGTAGATGGACAAGGTAACTACGGTTCAGTAGACGGTGACAGCGCTGCTGCCATGCGTTATACAGAGTGTCGTTTGCGAAAAATTGGTGAAGACATGATGACAGACCTTGAGAAAGAGACTGTTGACATGCAGAACAATTTCGATGACTCTTTGCAAGAGCCTACCGTCATGCCGGCCCGTATTCCGAATCTTTTGGTAAATGGTGCATCTGGTATTGCCGTAGGTATGGCTACCAATATGCCGACCCATAATCTATCTGAGGTTATTGACGCTTGTATTGCATACATCGAAAACAATGACATCGATATAGAAGAGCTGATGACGTATGTCAAAGCTCCTGATTTCCCGACCGGAGGCTATATATACGGTATGAGCGGTGTTCGCGAAGCCTATCTCACGGGACGCGGACGTGTCATAATGCGTGCTAGAGCCGAAATTGAGACTGGTTCGACGCACGATAAAATCGTTGTGACAGAAATTCCCTATGGTGTCAACAAAGCTGAATTGATTAAGAATATAGCCGATTTGGCCAACGAAAAGAAAATTGAAGGTATTGCCAATGCTAATGACGAATCCGACCGTGAAGGTATGCGTATCGTTATTGATGTAAAACGTGATGCAAATGCCAGCGTTGTACTCAACAAGCTCTACAAGATGACAATGCTGCAGACATCTTTTGGTGTGAACAATGTTGCATTGGTACATGGCCGTCCACGTCTGCTGAATCTGAAGGATTTGATAAAATACTTCGTTGAGCACAGACACGACGTAGTCATCCGCCGTACTCAGTATGATTTGCGCAAGGCCAAAGAACGTGCACATATTCTGGAAGGATTAATCATTGCATCTGATAATATCGACGAAGTAATCAAGATTATCCGTGCTGCTAAAACACCGAATGATGCTATATCAGGTTTGATGGAGCGCTTCCAACTCACTGAAATTCAGTCACGTGCTATTGTTGAAATGCGTTTGCGCCAGCTCACAGGATTGATGCAAGACCAGCTGCACGCCGAATATGAGGAAATTCAGAAGCAGATTGCTTATTTGGAAGAAATCCTTGTCAATGACGAACTCTGCCGCAAAGTCATTAAAGATGAACTGATTGAAGTAAAAGAGAAGTATGGTGACGAACGTCGCTCGGAAATTGTCTATTCATCAGAAGAATTCAATCCGGAAGACTTCTATGCAGATGATGAAATGATTATCACCATCTCGCACATGGGATACATCAAACGCACACCGCTGAGCGAATTCCGTGCGCAAAACCGTGGTGGGGTAGGCTCCAAAGGTACCGAAACCCGCGATGCAGACTTTGTAGAGCATATTTATCCTGCAACCATGCATAATACCATGATGTTCTTTACACAGAAAGGTAAGTGTTACTGGCTGAAGGTATACGAAATCCCCGAAGGTACTAAGAATTCGAAAGGTCGTGCCATCCAGAATTTGTTGAATATCGACTCTGACGATGCTGTAAACGCCTATTTGCGTGTGAAGAATCTGAACGACCAAGAGTTTATCAACAGCCATTATGTATTGTTCTGTACTAAGAATGGCGTCATTAAGAAAACATTGCTTGAGCAGTATTCACGTCCTCGCCAAAATGGTGTAAATGCTATCACTATCCGTGAAGACGACCGTGTAATCGAAGTGCGTATGACAAACGGCGACAATGAAATCATCATTGCCAACCGTAACGGACGTGCCATTCGTTTCCATGAAAGTGCTGTGCGCGTTATGGGACGTACAGCCACCGGTGTACGTGGTATGACATTGGATGAAGACGGTCAAGACGAAGTAGTAGGTATGATATGCATCAAAGATCCTGAGGCGGAAACAATTATGGTTGTATCGGAACAAGGATATGGCAAACGTTCGGATATTGAAGATTATCGCAAGACCAATCGTGGAGGTAAAGGTGTGAAAACAATGAATATCACCGATAAAACGGGTAAATTAGTAACTATCAAGTCTGTTACAGATGAAAATGACTTGATGATTATTAATAAATCCGGTATTACCATCCGTCTGAAAGTTGCCGATGTTCGTATCATGGGACGTGCTACACAAGGTGTGCGTCTAATCAACCTTGAGAAACGTAATGACGAAATCGGCTCTGTATGTAAAGTCACTTCAGAAAATGAAGAGGAACTTATAGAGGAGGGGGAAGAAAATACCCTTGAAAGCCCTCAGAACGAGGTAAACAATGAAAATGAAGAATAGACATAATATTAATTTAAATTTTCTACAATCATGAAAAGAGTATTATTTTCAATGGTTTTACTACTTGTCGCAAGCTTTACTTTCGCCCAAGAAAAGAACGTAAAAGAGGCTAAAAGTATTGCTAACGGAGTAAATCCTGACTTTGCCAAAGCAGAGGAACTGATAAATCAGGCTTTAACCAATCCCGAAACAAAGGACAATGCCGAAACGTGGGATGTAGCAGGTCTTATCCAAAGAAAAAGAAGTGAAAAAGAAATGGAAAATGCCTATCTGAGAAAACCTTATGACACTCTTCAGGTATATAATAGCGCATTGAACATGTGTAAATTCTACTTCAAATGTGACGAATTGGCACAAATTCCCAATGAAAAGGGCAAAATCAAGAATAAATATAGAAAATCTAATTCTGCTACAATTTTAGCAGAACGCGGTAATCTGATCAATGGCGGTATCCAATTCTTTAATTTGGCCTCACAGAAAGAAGGCGATGCAGCCAATGAAGACAATAAAAAAGCATTAGATTTCTTTGCAACATACATTGATATTGCTATCAACCCGATGTTTGAAAAGGAAAATCTATTACAAACAGATACTGTATTACCCCAAATAGCATATTATGCAAGTTTAGCAGCTGCTAAGATGGAAGATTATCCTAGTATTTTGAAGTATGCTCCTTATGCGCAAGATGATAAAGAAGTTGGGAAATACGCAATGGAATTTATCTCTACTGCATTGAAAGCTGAAGGTGATACTGTTAAATGGATTGCTTCTTTAAAAGAAGGTATCCAGAAATATCCTGAACATTCATTCTTCTTCGGTCACTTGATTGATTATTATAGCAATAACAACAAATATGACGAAGCTATGCAGTTTGCTGATGATATGTTGGCTAAAGATCCTAACAATACATTCTATTTGTATGTAAAAGGCTACCTTTATCACAATATGAAGGACTATGATAAAGCTATTGAATTCTATAAAAAAACTATAGAAGTAGATCCTAATTATGCAGAAGCATACTCTAATTTAGGCTTGATTTACTGCTTACAAGCACAAGATTTCTCAGAAAAAGCAACTACAGATATTAATGATCCGAAGTATAAAGAAGACCAGGCTACTCTGAAGACTTTCTATGAAAAGGCAAAACCTTATTATGAAAAGGCAAGAGAACTGAAACCTGATCAAAAAGATTTGTGGTTAAATGGTCTGTATAGAGTGTATTATAATTTGCAAATGGGCCCTGAATTCGAAGAAATTGAAAAGTTGATGTAATACTTTCATAATAATAAAAGCCTAATTAAATTATTAATTAGGCTTTTATTATTGTTATATCATTAAGTAAAGAATGTTATTTCTTAAGTGAGGGAGAGAAGAAATTAAAATTAGATTAAATTATTCCAGCGCTATATTAAACATAATGCTGATATTGAACAGAAACCATATTATCCATATTCAACACCTAATTCGGTCTTCCATAAATTACCAACAATGGTGTATCAGAATGGAAAATCATCTTTCTGGCAATGCCAGGGTTAAATAAGCGCGAAAATATATTTCTTTTATAAGAAGTTAATGTTATAATATCAATATGATTACTCTTGATATAACTGTCTAAACTACTAAGCAGATTATCGTTCTTTACCACATCATAGTATATTTCCAATTGTGGATATTGTTTTTGAAAATATTCCTTAATACCAGCCAGTTTTATTTCATTCCATGTATTCTGAACATCTGAAAGATGTATCAGAGACACTGAAAACTTAAATGATTTCAGATTATTTATTAGCGAATCAAAAGCTATTAAATCACGCTGGTCAAAATTAGTAATGAATGCAATACGCTTAGCTTCAGAAAATTGCTTGAATGGAGTATTTTCAGGAATGGCCAATACCGGTACACGGCTACGTTCAATCACTTCAGCCGTTACACTGCCGATCAAATCAATATCCTTCTGACTTTTACCACGAGTTCCCATTATGATAATGCGTGGCCGATATTCCTTGGTATAGCGGAGTACCTCTTCTTCAGGAATACCTTCACGCAAAACACAAGTATATTTAATATCTGGAAACTCGCCGGAAGCTACCTTCTCTTTTACTTTATCAGATAATGCATTCAAATCAGCATGAACTTTTTGTAAGATACTCCTTACATTCTCCTCATCACTTAGCTGATAGTTAAATACGTCTCCGTATGGCAAAGAAGTTGCATATATAGGAGTAAAATAAACATGTAGCAAAACAACTTCTGCACCTATATTCTGAGCGAAATTGAAACCGAACTCGCAAGCCTTCAAAGAATAATTGGAAAAATCCACTGGAATCAGCACTTTATTACTAACCTTCTCCAGTTTAGGTGACTTCCCCCCCACTACCTCTTCAGATAACCACGCAGAGCTTTCAGTAATTTTCAGAGCATGAGGTAAGTCACTCTCCTTAATACGTACACGTACGCCAGAAGAAACAACCGGTTGTATCTGGTTTACATTGTGAATATAAGTCTCAATACCTTCATTTTCAAGAACATTTTTCAATATTTGAGCTTTCGCGTACGTTAAGATTGCCAAAGTAACTAATTTATCTTCCATATATCATTGATTTTGAGATTAAAACAAACAAGAAATCCCAATTGTTGTCAGCAATTGGGATTCTATCTAACTTTCTCTTCTTAAGCTCGAACAGCTTCTTCAGTCTTACCTGCCATTTCATCTAAAATTTTTAAAGCTCGCTCTAAAACAGTAGTATCATCAATCATAACCAATCCACCATCTGGTCCAGGTTCCAAGTGAATCCCAACACTTTTCCCCTCCTTAAAATTGTGTCCACCGAAAAAATTTCTTACAGTGTCAACATTCAGTCCAAGTTCATCGGCTATTCTATGCATACTACCACTAGGCAATGAGTCTTTAATCTTACGTAATTCATTAAATGTTATTGTTCTCATATTCATAAATTTAATGGTTAATACTCTGTACTTTTTATTATCACGCTATAAACTTAAGGAAAAAAAAGGATAAAACAAACTATTTCTTTATCTTTTTTCAAAAAGAATATTGCCTCTCCAAAAAATAATCATTTTCAAGTATGCAGAATTATAAGTACAGAGAAAAAGCTCCTAAAAATAGACAGAAACAGCTCGTATAAAGCAGAATTATCGGGTTTATACGAGCTGTTTTTAGAATACAGGGAAAATTTAAATACCTTCTATGGCAGAAGCTGGAACCCACCCTACTTTACCATCTTCCAAACGAATTTCTTTCCATTCACGCATAGAGTTGTCTTTTATCTCAACTTTACGTCCCTCATGAAGAATGAACAGACTTGTACCACTTTCACTGGGAGTACTACGCACTGTGACACTAGGTACCAACACTATAGCTTCGTTACGTTCCATCAGTTCGCCTTTTTGCTGAGCAGCAAACACATTACTCAATATAACAAGAACCAGGAATACTATTCCTGCAATAAATCCCACTTTCTTTCCCGTAATCTGTTTTGAAAAGAAAAAGAGATAGAACGAAACGAGTAATAGTACAAAGAACACAATCCCCAACTTAGCCCATGCGTCTACGCTAAGACAATTAATCAACGATTTAGTCCAAGATACAAAGAAAACCTCAGGAACTGGGATTACCTTATCGATTGTCTTAGAACGTGCTATCTCCAAATTTGCACGAATATCAGCATTACCAGGTTCCAACAACAAGGCACGCTCATAATTCAATATAGCTCTTGCTATATCATCTGCCTTATAATAACTGTTGCCAAGATTATAATAGACCTCTGCAGCCTCTCCCTTCTTTAACAGATTCTCATATATTTGAATGGCAGAAGCATAATCATTCCGTATATAAGCGCTGTCACCTTCAGCCTTTGTCACATTGCTTTCTTGCCTTGCAGCAGAGAATTCCGCATGTGAACCGACGGATGTAGAGTCACTAGCAGTCTGTAATGTATCTACAGATGCAGAATTCTGCCCATAGGCAGTAATTGCCATCACTAGACTAAGAGTAAAAAACAATATTTTATTCATTACCATTTCCTCCTGATTAATGTTTTATCGAGTTTTCCATTTTACTGATAACTTCCAAAGAAGCTGAATATACCTTATCCATAGCCTGGTTATCATCACCCGGAGCAAAGCGGGCAAACTCACAGTTATTCAATGCATCGAGGAATTCCTTTATCAACGCATCATTCACACCATAATTACGAAGTTCCTCTTCGATATTATCCTTAGACAAACGGGATACCGGAATGTTCAGTTTATCACTGATATACCCCCAAAGAGCCTTCAAAACCTCATCATAAAACGCATCTTTCTTATTCTCAGCCAATAATTTACCAGCTTGTTTCATACGTTTCACCGCCACTTTATTGGCTTTCTTGGTACGCATCTTTGCTACATTTGCATTGGCTGCTATTTGCTTACGATAGATGATAAAGAATGTAATGAATGCAATACCCGGTATCAAATAAAGCAACCAATACGTCAACGAACCGAAGAAGAAATCACCTTTGGGAGACAGAGTAACATTATTCTGCTTGATAAAACGAATATCCTCGTTCAATACTTTCAACTCTTCCTTGCTTGTAAAGTTTGCAATAGTCTGAGCAGCATTGCCTGCTCCCTTTTCCACATGCAATTCATACTCTTCCGTAGTCAACGTTTTATACGAACGGGAATTAATATCAAAATAACTGAACTTTACGGCAGGAATCTTATAAGTTCCCGCATTACGAGGAATTGCCAGATACTCAATGACCTTGCTACCGGAGAGGCCCGAATTTGTCAGACGGAATTTATTGTCCACCTTCGGATCATATACTTCAAAATCCTCGGGGAATTTAACTTCCGGATTAGAGAGCAATTTCAGATTACCGGTACCAGAAATGACAAGTTTGACAGTAACAGCATCATTGGTCTTGACATTTGTACTATTGATAGAAGAAGTTATATTGAACTCTCCCACTCCTCCCGAAAAATCGGCTGGCTTACCTGCCGGCAAGGGCTTTACGTCAATTGTCAGTTGCGGAGTCAAAATTGTCTTTTTAACTTCTACGTAATTGCTTCCTCCATTGAAAAATGCCTCGAACGGATCAGCAACTTGTGTAGCCTTTGCAATGGAAGCATCAAAGCGTGCTGCATCAATTGTCAGCTTACCGGCTTGTTGCGGGAACAACACAAACTGACGATAGATTGTAGACTGATAATTTCTACCTTTATAATGCTCCAATCCCCATCTTCTGTCATTAGGCAATTCTACTTCCTGAGAATGGAATCCTTTGAAGTCAGGTAATTTCACATTATCAAACATACGTAAGTCCACCAAGGTATATATCTTGTATGTCAGCAGAAAAGCCTCTTGTTCATACACCGTCATCTTACTGGCAGTAGCTGTAATAAACAAATCACTATTCGATACAGATGTCCCGGAAGAAGCGCGGCTGGCAGTGCCCTCACTCTGTTTGCCACCATTTCCAGAAGCTCCATTAGCAGCCTGATCTGCCGGAAGAACCCTTACTTGTACAGAATTCGAAACCATTTGGTTACCATCAGCAGTGATAGTGGCTCCTGGAATGGTAAAATCACCTTCTGCAGTCGCCATTAAAATATAAGTGAATGTAATACTGCTGGTTGAAGTCGTCTGCCCATTAATCATCTGCACGCTACTCTGTTGCGAGCGGCTGGGCCCCATCAACACATCAAATCCCTTCATAGAAGGAGCACGAAAATCCCTTACCTTTTGTGTAGTCACCGTATACGACAGTCTGAACTGGTCTCCTACCGCCACAGCGTCAGGAGCAGACGCAGTAAACGATACCTTGCCATCGGCAAAGACATTCATACCGACTGCAATCAGTGCTATCCATAAGAAAACTATTTTTCTCATATATTATTTCCTATTATGTTTGTTACCAATCTTTTTCCAGACGACCTCCTTGAAGTACCTGCTGCTTTTTCACTTTATCCTGCACATCCTTCTCGTCTTGCATGACAGAGTTCAATAGCTGCTCGGCATTTTCCTTAGACATCTCATTATCTTTCTTTTCCGGCTGAGAAGGTTGTTGTTGCTGGTCTTGATTCTGTTGCTGGTCTTTCTGCTGATCCTGCTGTTTATCCTGCTCCTTCTGTTGGTCCTGTTTATCCTGATCTTGATTCTGATCCTGGTTCTGCTGCTGGTCTTGCAACTGTTTCTGTGCCAAAGCAAGGTTATAGCGCGTTTCATCATCTTTCGGATTATTGCGTAACGACTCCTTATAGGCTTCTACCGCTTTTGCATAATCCTTCTGAGAATGAAAGATGACTCCCATATTATGATAAATCTGTGCTAAGTTCGATTTGTCTTTTTCTATCTTGGTAGCTCCCACATATTGCTCCATCGCTTCCTGCAGCTTGTTCTGCTGGGTCAATGTATTTCCCAGGTTGAACATGGAAACCGTTGACTTCGGGTTTACCTCCAAAGCCTTCCGATAGTTCACTTCTGCATCCACATATACGCTATCCTTAAAAAAACGGTTTCCCTTACGGATATAATCGCGTTCCGCCTTCTGTGCAGAAGCTGAAACTGCCACTAACAGCAGCAAAACTATTCCAATATATTTTTTCTGTAACATACGCATCATTTCTTATTAGAGAATAAATGAATGTTGCGGAACAGAGGATTCTTGCGCTCCAATATCAACATCTCAGCCAGTAACAACAGCAGAATAATCCATGCCACTGCCTGAAACTGTTCATTGAATTCCGTGTACACCTGTGTTTCCACATCTGCCTTTGCCATCTTGTTGATTTCCTGACTAATCGCTTTCTGTGCACCGTTGGTATTGTCTACGCGCACATAAATACCATTTCCTGCCTGAGCAATTTCCTGACACATCTGCTCATTCAAGCGAGTAACGATTACATTACCTTCACGATCACGACGATAATCATTAGTACCCTCTATTGGAATGGGGGCACCCTCAGGCATACCTACCCCTAATACATTGACCTGGATACCTTTCTCTGCAGCAGCCTTAGCAGCTTCTACGGCACCACCTTCATGGTTTTCACCGTCGGTGATGACAATAACAGTACGTCCCACTCCTTCTTGAGGTGTAAAACTCCGGGCAGCCAGATTTATTGCAGCTCCAATTGCCGTACCTTGCTTGGAAATCAGCGAAGGATCGATGGACTCCAAAAACATCTTGGCAGAAATATAATCACTCGTAATAGGTAACTGGGTAAATGCGTCACCTGCAAAAACAATCATACCGACCTTGTCATTCTGCATCTTATCTACCAACTGCGCCACCAGCCGTTTTGCCTTCTGCAAGCGGCTTGGCTGTACGTCTTGTGCCAGCATGGAATTGGATATATCCAACGCAATCATCACTTCCACTCCCTGGCGTTTTACCGTCTCCAGTTTGGAACCAAACTGCGGACGTGCCAGCAGTACCGTGAACAACCCGATAGCCGCAAAAACCAACCAAAACTTCACATCCGGACGGTATTTGGAAACATCCGGCATTAGCTGTGCCATCAGTATAGGGTCACCAAATTTACGAATGGCTTTCCTCCTCCGATAATTGGAGTACAAGTAGAAGGCCGCCAATAAAGGCAGCAGCAGCAACAAGTACAAATATGCAGGTTCTTCAAATCGAAACATCTTTTTATTTACAATTTAGCAATTTACAATTTACAATTTGGCTACGCAATGACTGATACACTAAAAGACATTCTCCGTTTTTACGGTATCTTCTTCAATATAGAGTTGCGTAACAGTACCTCCAGTAATACACACAAGAAAGCAGCCAACGCAAACCAGCGGTACTCTTCCTGGCGCTTGCTGTATTCTTTTACATTCAATTTTGTTTTCTCCAGCTTGTCTATCTCCTCGTACACTTCCTTCAACTTCGAGTTGCTGGTGGCACGGAAATAGTTACCTTCCGTTGTTCCGGCAATCTGTGTCAAAGTCTTTTCATCAATTTCGACGGGCATATTGACATATTGCACTGTTCCGCCTACCGGATAAGGATAAGGAGCCATACCATTGGTTCCTACCCCAATAGTATAAACGCGAATGCCAAAACTCTTGGCTATTTCAGCAGCCGTCAAAGGAGAAATATCACCTTTATTATTGACACCGTCCGTCAGCAGAATAATGACTTTCGACTTTGCCTTGCTATCCTTCAAACGGGTAACGGCATTGGCAATACCCATACCGATTGCCGTTCCGTCTTCAATCAGCCCACACTTCATATCTTTAAGCAAGTTCAACAATACGGCATGGTCTACTGTCAACGGACATTGCGTAAAGCTTTCTCCAGCAAACAAAGTTATACCTATATTGTCATTCGGACGTCCGTTAATAAACTCTGCCGCCACATCCTTCGCCGCTTCCAACCGATTAGGTTTCAGGTCTTCGGCCAGCATACTGGTAGAAACGTCCATAGCAAGCATGATATCAATACCCTCAATCTCACTGTTCTGCCAGCTATCGGTGGTTTGCGGACGTGCCAAAACAAGAATAATCAGTATCAAGGCAATTATCCGCAATACAAACGGTACATGCAACAAATAGTTCTTATAGCTTTTAGGGGTATGGGCATACACACGGGCATCCGAAATCTGAAGCGTAGCTTCACTACTCTTCCGCTTCATAATATACCATACTATATAAGGTATAAGCAACAGCAGCAAAAATAAATATTCAATATTGGCAAAAACCATATTTATGTACGATTTAACGATTTACAATTCAGCTTCGCTCCAAACATCCTTCATTTTTCACTCATGTATATCCGATTGAAGTCACTTTTCCAGCATTAAGCAAAATAATTATACAACTCCAATCCGATATATATCAATGAACAGGCAAGAGCTACAGCCAACACCACAATACCCGCTCCCAGCAAAATCTTGGTACGCAAAGAACGTTTCTCGATAATGGTAATCTCAGTAGGCTGCGGCTTGGCATTCTCCTCTTCTTTCTCCTTGGTTTCATTAATAAAGTCAATGGCATTAATCAAGTTAGCGTCATTTTCGTTCATCAATGGATTATGCTTGGCAAATTTCACCAAATCAGCAGTCTGGAACAATTCACGCAAATCTGATATAGCTTCCTTATCTTTCATTTCCAGCAACTTATCTATGATTTCCGTAGAAGTCATTTCCAAAGCATTGAAACCAAAACGGTCTTTTATATATGTACGAAGAGCATCAGTCAATTCCGTATAATATTCCTTCGGTTCCCCTTTCTGCCATACCTTCTCATTCTTGATACGTTCTATCTCCTGCATAGCCAACTGATGGGGAGGCAGCTTAGGTTCTACCTTCACCTTACGGATAATAGGCTTATTGTCGAAGAAGCGCATTATCAGATAGACAAGTAATATCCCTATCGGGATAATCAGCGCACCACAAGCCATAAGACCATACCAGTCTTCCCAGGCAAAAGGCGCTTGCATCACTGTTTTGGGACCGAAGAACTGTTCCGGATTCTCCGGATCTAACGGGACATTCACCGAATATACTTTCAAGGCCAACGCTTTGGAGCGATACTTCTCATTATCCACTGTCACTTCCATAGGCGGCAGATAATAAAGAGCCGAGTCGAAAGAGGTAACTGTATACTCTTGAGTTATCAATGCACGCCGGCCATCATTCAGCAGTTGCGTATCCAGCTTGGCCACATCAATAATTTCAACCCCATTCACCAGCGTATCGGTATATACCGGGAATATGGCACGCTTATCGGCATCCAGAGATACTTGAAGCTTTATCTTTGCCTGCTCTCCAATAAGAATCTGCAAAGAGTCAATCGTAGCATCTACCGTTACCGACTGGGCTACTACCCTTCCCGACCATGCTATCAATAACGCTATCAGAAATAAATATCTTTTCATTTTCCGATTAATTTCGTTTCGCAAACAAATTCATCAATGCCTTGACATAATCCTGGTCGGTACGTACCGACACATTGTCGACATTACTCTTGGTAAACGTTTCATTCAATTCCGCCTGCTTGTTCACCCACCAATCATGATGGGCACGGCGCACGGCACGCGAGGAGGTGTCAATCCACTGCTCATGTCCCGTCTCGGCATCCCTAATCTTCATCAGTCCCACGGGTGGCAATTCTTCCACACGACGGTCGTACACCTGAACGGCAACCAGGTCATGCTTACGATTGGCAATGGTCATGGCGTTCTTGAAACTTTCCTGGTCGATGAAGTCGGACAAGACAAATGCCGTGCAACGGCGTTTCATCACATTCGTCAGATATTCCAATCCCAAACGGATGTTCGTCCTCCGGCTTTCCGCATGAAAATCTATCAGTTCGCGGATGATGTAAAGTATATGCTTACGTCCCTTCTTGGGCGGAATAAACTTCTCAATCCGGTCCGAAAAGAAGATGACACCAATCTTGTCATTATTCTGAATGGCAGAGAATGCCAGTGTAGCGGCAATTTCCGTCACCATATCCTTCTTCATCTGCTTTACCGTACCGAACTCCAAACTACCGGAAACATCTACCAACAACATCACTGTCAATTCGCGCTCCTCCTCAAACACCTTGACGTAAGGCTTGTTGAAGCGGGCGGTCACATTCCAGTCAATGTCGCGTATGTCATCGCCAAACTGATACTCGCGCACCTCGGAGAATGCCATACCTCTACCCTTGAAGGCAGAGTGATACTGCCCGGCAAAGATATTGTTGGACAATCCGCGCGTCTTTATCTCAATCTGACGGACTTTCTTCAAAAGTTCTGTTGTTTCCATTGATTTATTTTAATAATCTCATTTAAGCACACAAGCGCAATTTAGTTTATAACAGAAACTTCCCTATGAAAAGGGGTGAGGTTTTCGGTACTCAACCCTAAGGTTTACGACGCTAAACCTCAGGTATAGGATTGTAAACCTCAAGTTTACGAAAACCTCTATTATGCGTTAGGGCACTTCAACCTTGTTCAGTATCTTGCTGACGATTTCATCAGATGTCATATTGCTGGCTTCCGCCTCGTAAGTCAAGCCGATACGGTGGCGAAGTACGTCGTGTGCCACAGCGCGCACATCCTCCGGAATGACATAACCGCGACGCTTGATGAACGCGTAGCTACGGGCAGCCAAGGCCAAGTTGATGGAAGCACGGGGCGAACCGCCGAAACCAATCATGTCTTTCAGTTCTTTTAAATCATATTTTTCCGGATAACGGGTAGCAAATACAATATCAACAATATATTTTTCTATTTTCTCATCCAGATACACCTGGCGAACCACTTTACGAGCTTCAATAATTTCGTCTGCCTTCAAAATGGGCTTCACTTCAAATTTATCACCATTGATATTCTGACGGATAATCAGTTTCTCCTCTTCCAGCTTCGGATAGTCTATTACGACTTTCAGCATGAAACGGTCCACTTGCGCTTCGGGCAGCGGATAAGTACCTTCCTGCTCGATAGGATTCTGTGTGGCAAGCACCAGGAATGGTTTGGGCAACCCGAAAGTTTCATTGCCGATAGTAACTTGACGTTCCTGCATGGCTTCCAGCAAAGCACTCTGTACTTTGGCCGGAGCACGGTTGATTTCATCAGCCAAAACAAAGTTTGCGAAGACCGGACCTTTTTTTACTTGGAACGTTTCATCCTTCTGGCTGTAAACCATTGTACCTATTACGTCGGCAGGCAACAAGTCAGGCGTAAACTGAATGCGGCTGTATTGCGCATCAATCAACGAAGCAAGCGTCTTGATAGCTAAAGTCTTTGCCAAACCGGGCACACCTTCCAACAACACATGTCCATCGGACAACAAACCAATTAACAACGACTCTACCAGATGCTTTTGTCCTACAATGACCTGGTCCATACCTGTGGTAAGATTGGTAACGAAAGCACTTTGTCTTTCAATCCGCTCATTCAGTTCGCGGATGTCAATTGTTTCAGCCATAAATCAATCTATTTTTTAATGTTTAATTTCTTCATTTATCCGGTTTTGAACCGGCAATTATTTTTTTCGCTCCCAAAAGTACGGGAATAAATTAACCATACCAACTAATTTTTATTAAAAAACTATGCGAAACCTTTTAGATTAAACTACTTTCATAGAGTTTAGTATTTAACAAAAAAGAAGCAGTAATTTTTTACTGCTTCTTGGCTAATTTCGGTATCTTGATAGTGGTACCATAAGGTACATTATCCGGATTCTTGATTACGCCGGGATTATGCTTCACGATATAAGGCCAAAGCGCTTTTGTCCCATAAAAACGAAGCGCTACCCTAGTCAGCGTTTCCCCTTCCTTGATGGTATAAGTGGTTTCTGTTCCCACAATCGTATACCCCACAGAATCCGGTTCAAACGGTGCAACTGTCTTTTTCTGCTCTTTTTTAGGAGCGGGAGACTGTGCCTGTACATTTTCCTTTGGAGTTGTTGTAAGCGCAGGAGTTGTTGTAGCAACAGTTTCTGCCACAGTATCTGTCCGGGCAGGAACTACAACATCTTTTGAAACAATGCTGTCTGTCAAGGCAATATTGTCTTGACCGGCAGGGACATCCACCTTTTCAGTAACAGATTCCTTCACATCCGAGTCTGCAACCTCTTCTACAAGAGGCTTTGCAGTAAGTTTGTCAAGCAAGTCCGGATAATACATGAAAGCTACGGCACCACCACACAACAACACTACAAATACAACGATGCCTATAAAATATTTCATAGTCGAAGAATCTGCCGTATCTTTTATCACTGGCTCAGACGGTTCCGGTTCAACAGCAACTATATTTTCAGGCATTGCTTCAGGTTCAGTTTTTTCCGGTTTCTCCTCTTCAACTTCCGGTTCGGGCTCAACTAACGGCTCTTCGACTACAGTTTCCACCAAAGGTTCTTCTATCGTGGCTTCTTCCACTAAGGCAACCTTCTCCTCCACCTCTTGTTCCGGAGTTTTGATTTCAGTATCTTCATCATCTTCACTGTCATTTTCCTGCAGGGTGTCCTCAAGCACCGTAGCGTCATTCAAAACTACAGTTTCAAAATGCGAAAATGGTCTATTGATAATATCTTTCAAAGCCGGTTCCGGTGTAAACGACACTTTTGTATGCCCTTGTATCTCAAACCTTTCCCCCGTATTCACATTAACGCTTTCACGACTCCCGACATCTATCAGCTTGAAAGTCCCCAAACCTCGTATCTTCACATATTTGTCCTTCTCCAAAGACTCCTCAATCAGCTGGAAGAATTCTTTCACAAAACTATCCGCATTCTTCTTGCTCATGCCATGCCTTTCAGCCAGCGTGTCAATCAGGTCTTGTATGTTCAGTTTCTCGTTCATAATACGGGAGATTTTTTAAAAGCCGGTTACTTAAACTTATCCTTTAACAATGTACTCGGCTTATAGGTCAATACCAATTTGGGAGGCACCAGCATACGTTGCTTTGTAGTCGGATTCACAGATATACGCTCTGCCTTCTTTTTCACTTCGAATGTACCGAACCCTTGTATAGAGATAATATTCCCCTCCTCCAACTGCCGTGTCATATCTGCCAGCAATGAAGCAACCAGCTCAGAAGTATCTTTCAATGTGTACCCTAACCTCCGCGACAATTCAGAAGTAAACTCTTTGTTATTCAAAATGTAAGCCTTTAAATTGAACTACGGTGCTATATTAGCAAATCTTCTTCACATATGCAAGAAGATAAGGAAAAATCTTTAAATTATTCGTCCAAAAAGGTCGAAATCATCGGAATTTACTATCTCTACGTGGTAAAAGTTACCTATATGCAACGCCCTGTCTCCACGCTCAATCAAAACCTCAGGATCCACTTCGGGAGAATCAAATTCTGTACGTCCAATATAATATTCGCCTTCCAGCCGGTCAATGATTACTTTCATCTGCCTGCCTACTTTCTCCGCACTCAACTCCCCTGAAATGCCTTGTTGAATAGACATTAACTCATCCAAGCGCGCTTGTTTCACTTCCTGGGGAATAGAATCCTCATATTCAGCAGCGGCATACGTCCCTTCTTCTTCCGAATACGCAAAAGCCCCCATTCTATCGAAACGCACTTTACGGACAAACTCTTTCAGCTCCTCAAAATCGGCTTCAGTTTCTCCTGGATGCCCCACCATCAGTGTAGTACGGAGATGAATACCGGGAACCTCCTCACGGAATTGTTCTATCAGCTTATACGTCTCATCCTTCGTCACATGGCGACGCATCTTTTGCAGCATATTGTCACTGATATGTTGCAGGGCAATATCCATATATTTGCATACATTGTCACGCTCGCGCATCACACGGAATAAATCAGCCGGAAAATGTGCCGGATAGGCATAATGCAAGCGTATCCACTCCACTCCGGGAATATCCGAAATCCGCTCAACAAGCTCGGGCAACATTTGCTTCTTATATAAATCTACTCCGTAATAGGTCAACTCCTGGGCTATAACCTGGAATTCCTTTACACCCCGTGCAACCAGATACTTCACCTCGTCAAGTATCTCCTCCATCGGGCGCGACACATGCCGTCCCGTAATGATGGGAATAGCACAATAAGAACATTTACGGTCACACCCTTCGGATATCTTCAAATAGGCATAATGCTTGGGAGTGGTCAATGTGCGCTCTATGTGCAGCTCGTCATGATAGGCCTTTCCCAAATCCTGCAACAACTCTCTCCAATTGAATTTACCATAGAATTTATCCACCTGGGGAATTTCAACGGCCAATTCCTTCAGATAACGTTCCGAAAGGCAACCCATTACATAAAGCTTCTCCAAGTTTCCTTCCTCCTTGGCCTGCGCAAATTCCAGAATCATATTAATGGATTCCTCCTTGGCGTCACCGATGAAACCGCAAGTATTGATTACGGCAATCTGTCCCTTCGGTCTTTCCGCATCATGTGTCACATGGAATCCCACTTCCTCCAACTGACGCATCAAATGTTCCGAATCCACCAGGTTTTTAGAACATCCTAAAGTGATGATATCTATAGTCTTCCGTTTCATGCATTCTCCCCGAACAGTGAATCAACAAATTCCTTTTTACGGAACACCTGCAAATCTTCCATTCCTTCACCCAATCCAATATATTTAACCGGAATTTTAAACTGGTCTGAAATGCCGATGACTACGCCACCCTTGGCTGTTCCGTCCAACTTTGTAACAGCCATTGCCGTAACCTCCGTTGCCAGAGTGAACTGCTTGGCTTGTTCAAATGCATTCTGTCCGGTTGAGCCATCCAACACAAGCAACACCTCATTCGGAGCATCAGGAACAACCTTCTTCATCACATTCTTGATTTTCGTCAGTTCATTCATCAAACCGACTTTATTATGAAGGCGTCCTGCCGTATCTATAATTACCACATCGGCATTATTGGCAGTTGCGGAACTCAGTGTGTCAAAAGCGACAGAAGCCGGGTCAGCACCCATTTTCTGCTTTACAACAGGTACACCTACCCGTTCACCCCATATCACCAACTGCTCCACAGCAGCAGCACGGAAAGTATCGGCAGCACCCAGATAAACAGACTTTCCGGCTTTCTTAAATTGATAAGCCAGTTTGCCAATCGTAGTAGTCTTCCCTACACCATTGACGCCCACTACCATAATGACGTATGGTTTCTTCGCAATCGGTGCTTCAAAGTCATCCACATCCTCCGAATTATTCTCTGTAAGCAACGCTGCGATTTCATCACGTAAAATATGATTCAGCTCAGTGGCATTCATATATTTGTCGGCTGCTGCACGCTTTTCGATACGTTCAATAATTTTCAGTGTCGTTTCCACGCCCACATCCGAAGTTATCAACACCTCTTCCAGATTATCCAATACTTCATCATCAACTTTTGACTTTCCTGCCACGGCACGCGCAATCTTGCCAAACACACTTTCTTTGGTCTTAGATAATCCTTTATCTAATGTTTCCTTTTTTTCCTTGGAGAAAAAACTAAAAAATCCCATACACTAATTATTTTTATGCAACCTGTTTTCGCATTCCCTGCAAAGATAGTGCAAACCGAATGCAGAATAAAATGAACCCGTTCATTTTTTATGCTGAGGTGCAGCCTATCTTCGCATTTTCAGCAAAGATATAACAAAACTGACGAATATTAAAAACTTCGTCCTCTTTTTAAAAAGAAATCCCCTTACCGGAAATACCGACAAGGGGATCTTTATAAGTCATCAGCGCTTTACAGCCACTGTATTTATCTTATTTCTTAAAGAAGTTCTGAACATCTTCATTACGGACCATCTGTTCATCAAAGATGTAAGCACCAGTCTTAGGAGACTTCACCATTTTGATAACCTTTGTATAAGAACGTCCTTCTTTGCTTCCTTCGTGCAAGGTTGCTACCGCTTTCTTTGCCATAAGTTATAGATTTATTATTTAATTTCTTTATGTACTGTCACTCTCTTCAGAATCGGGTTGTATTTCTTCAACTCCAATCTCTCTGTGGTATTCTTTCTGTTCTTCGTCGTAATATAACGAGAAGTACCCGGCATACCGCTATCCTTGTGTTCTGTGCATTCCAGAATCACCTGTACTCTGTTACCTTTTGCTTTCTTTGCCATAATCAGTATTCTCCTCTACTTTAGCCAATAACTTTAATGCTTTTCCAATCACAATAACCTTTAGCTACCGCATCTTTCAAAGCAGCGTCCAGTCCTTTCTTATTAATAATGCGCAAACCATTAGCGCAAATGCTAAGGCTGATCCAGCAATCCTGCTCTACATAGTAGAACTTCTTGTTAAACAAGTTCAAATCAAAGGTTCTCTTTGTTCTTCTCTTTGAGTGTGAAACATTGTTGCCAATCATGGCCTTCTTTCCGGTAATTTGACAAATCTTTGACATTTCTATCTTAATTTTATAGTTTTCTTTTTTGCCTATTTCAAACAGAGCGCAAAGTAAGCACTTTTATCGTTACCAAACAAGTTTTTCTTAAAATAATTCACTGTATGATAGCATTTTTTCCTCATTTCAGCTTCTCACAAAGCAACAAAAGGGCATTTTGAATTGCTTTTTCCACATTTCCCTTTCTTCCCTCGTCCCCCTCCTGCTTCATGGCAACGATTTCATTTTTATAGGCAGCAGCTATCCACACCGTACCCACCGGTTTTTCCGGAGTCCCACCTCCAGGACCTGCAATACCGGAAGTAGCCACTGCACAATCTGTTTTCAGCGTTTTCATCGCACCTTTCACCATTTCTGTAACAGTTTCGCGGCTTACTGCTCCATGTTTTTCCAAAGTTTCGGCAGATACATGCAGCAAAGACATCTTTATTTCATTGGAATACGCCACTATACTACCATTAAAGTATTCCGAACTGCCGGGAACGGAAGTAATCAGAGCGGCAATCCCTCCACCCGTACAACTTTCTGCGGTGGAAAGGGACAATTTCTTTGCTTTCAGCAGCTCTCCTACCTTTTCTTCCAACTTCATACCTTATTATATATTATCCTAAAGTTACGCGTGAATAAGCAGGTGCTTCCATCGGACAAAAATCCTTATCCATATACTTGAAGTATCCGGTAATGGCAATCATGGCAGCGTTATCCGTTGTGTAGCTGAACTTCGGAATAAATATTTTCCAACCATACTTCCCGGCATGCTCACGGAAAGCATTACGCAATCCATTATTGGCGGAAACGCCTCCTGCAACAGCCACTTCCTTTATTTTATATTGTTTGGCAGCTTTGCGCAACTTATCCATCAAGATATCTACAACGGTAGCTTCCAGTGATGCCGCCAAATCCGTCTTGTGATGTTCGATGAAATCGGGGTCGTCCTTCATCCAGTCGCGCAGAGAGTAAAGAAACGAGGTCTTAAGTCCGCTGAAACTATAATCCAACCCTGGAATATGCGGTTTGCTGAACGAGAAGGCTTTAGGATTACCTTGCCGAGCCAGTTTGTCAATAATCGGACCACCCGGATATCCCAATCCCATTACCTTCGAGCATTTGTCAATGGCTTCACCAGCGGCATCATCAATGGTCTGCCCCAAAATTTCCATATCGTTATAGGCTTTCACCAAGATAATCTGTGAATTTCCACCGGAAACCAGCAAGCAGAGGAAAGGAAATTCCGGCTGCACATTATCTTCACCTTCTGCTTTAATGAAATGAGCTAACACATGACCAGTCAAATGATTAACATCAATCATAGGAATACCTAATGAACGGGCAAACCCTTTGGCGAAAGATACCCCCACCAACAACGACCCCATCAATCCCGGTCCACGCGTAAAGGCCACAGCACTCAATTCCTCTTTGGTTACTCCAGCGCGTTTCAATGCCTCATGCACTACCGGAACTATATTTTGTTGGTGCGCGCGGGAAGCCAGTTCAGGCACTACCCCGCCGTATGCTTCATGCACAGCTTGGCTGGCCACCACATTCGAAAGCAGATAACCATCTTTGATGACAGCTGCAGAAGTGTCATCACAAGAAGATTCTATTCCCAAGATTATTGTACTCATAGTGTTTATTTACGTTTAAACGCTGCAAAAGTAGTGATAAAAGTACGATTCATAACGTATTATTTCATATTTTTGTTGGCTGATTATAAAAATTAACCGCCTATCAGAAAGCTAAAAAAAACAGTACGCTGGGTACTCGGTATTGTATTGGGATTGTATATCGGTACCATATTGTTGCTGAACATTCCATCCGTTCAGCGACAAATGTCTGTATTTGTTGCCAATGAACTGGCTTCCATACTGGACAGCAAGATTTCCATCGGGCGAATAAACATAGGATTGCTGAACCGCATCATCATCGACGATCTGCTCCTGGACGACCAGTCCGGCAAGGAAATGCTGAAGGTGACCCGTCTTTCCGCCAAATTCGATATTCTCCCCCTATTCAGCGGCAAAATATCCATCAGTAACATACAATTGTTCGGCTTTAACATCAATCTGAGCAAGCAGACTCCCAAGGATAAACCTAATTTTCAGTTTGTACTCGACGCATTCGCATCCAAAGATACGGTTCAAAAGAAAAATAACCTGGATCTCCGTATCAATTCCTTACTGATACGCCGCGGAAAGGTTTCATATGATGTGCTGTCCGAGAAAGAGACTCCGGGAAAGTTCAATCCACAGCATCTCCGCTTGCGTAACATTATTGCAAACATCTCCCTAAAAGCATTGCAAAATGATTCTATCAATGCTGCCATCAAGCGTCTGAGCATCGAAGAAGAACATTCCGGATTTGAATTGAAGAAACTAAGCCTAAAGGTTATCGGCAATGACCAACGGATGAAAATCGAAAATTTCGCCATCGACCTCCCCAACACCTCTTTGGCAATGGATACTATACACATGGATTATGACAGTCTGGGGGCGTTTGACAATCTTGCCCAAGATGTCCGTTTCTCATTCCATTTGCTGCCCTCTCAAATCGCCTTGCAGGATTTATCGGCTTTTGTTCCGGCTTTTGGTTCCTTCAAGGAAAAATTGCAAGTAGAGGTACAGACAGACGGCACCATCAATCAACTGAATTGCCCGCACCTTTCCGTCTCTGTCGGAAATCATTTTTATCTGAGGGGAGACGTATCTCTACAAGACCTTTCCCATCCGGAAAATGCTTATATATTCGGTAATTTGTCCAATTTGTACGCAGACCCGGAAGGAATTGCCTTCTTTGTCCGGAATTTCAGCAAGAACTATAATGGAGTACCTCCCGTCCTGCAACACTTAGGAACGGTTTCCTTCCGTGGAGAAGTCTCGGGCTACTTCACAGACATCGTAACTTACGGACAAGTACGCACTGACATCGGAACCATCCAAACTGACGTAAAACTAAGTTCTAACAAAGATAAAGGTTATTTTGCCTATTCCGGTGCAGTGAAAACCAAAGAGTTTGAGCTGGGCAAGATGCTGGGTAACAAAAAACTGGGTAAAGTAACTTTCAATCTGGATGTCAACAGCAGCCATTACGAAAACCAATACCCGTCCGTACTGCTGAAAGGGCTGGTTGCCTCCATTGATTACAGCGACTACAATTACGAAAATATCACCCTAGATGGAGAATACAAGCAGGGAGGCTTCACGGGAAAAATCGCCTTGGATGACACCAATGGTTCTGTTATTTTGAACGGTACCATCAATACCGCCAGTCGGGTACCGACTTTCAACTTTCAGGCAAGCATCGACAAATTTCGTCCTCATGCCCTACATCTGACACCCAACTATGAAGATACGGAAATATCAGTCAAAGTCAAGGCGGACTTCACCGGCGGTTCCATTGACGAGATGAACGGTGAAATCAACATTGACAGCTTATCGTTCGCAGCTCCGGAAACACAATACTTCCTGGACAACCTGAAGATATCCGCCATAAGAGAAAGCGAAAACCAGAAACGGCTGACCATCCAATCCAACTTTCTCCAAGGTAGCATAGAAGGCGATTATTCTTATCGTACCCTGCCTGCCAGTGTACTGAATATCATGCGTCGTTATATCCCCGCCTTGATTCTGCCAGACAAGAAACCCATAGAGACGGAGAACAATTTCCATTTCGACATGCACATTTACAATACGGAACTGCTCTCCACCGTCTTTCAGATTCCGGTAAAAGTATATACCCATTCCACCATTAAAGGATACTTCAATGACAAGGCACAGCGGCTCCGTGTAGAAGGCTATTTTCCTCGTCTCCGCTATGAAAACAAATTCATCGAATCCGGAATGTTCCTTTGCGAGAATCCCGGTGACCAGTTTCATACACGCCTACGCTTCAGCAACCGTAAATCAAGCGGCGCTGTCAATATAGCTTTAGAAGCGCAAGCCCAGAACAACAGCATACAGACCACGCTGAACTGGGGTAACAGCAGCACTGTAACCTACAGCGGGAAACTCGCCGCCGTCGCCCACTTCATCCGTGAACAGAAAGAAGCGAATGAAAACAAGAGGAAACTTCCCCCCTTAAAAACCGTCATTGATGTCCAGCCCACCAACGTGATACTGAACGATACACTGTGGGATATACATCCTTCCCAGGTAGTACTCGACTCCGGCAAAGTGTATGTCAATGATTTCTACTTCAGCCATAAAGACCGGCACTTGCGTATCAATGGCATCGTTTCACCACATCCCGAAGATACAGTACGTCTGGATTTGAAGGAAATCAACATCGGTTATGTGTTCGACATTGCAGACCTCGGAGTCAATTTCAAAGGAGAAGCCACCGGTCCGGCTTTCGCCAGCGGAGTACTGGAAAAACCCGTCATGAGCACCGATTTGTTTATCCGCAACCTCGGATTGAACGAAGGCTTGCTGGGGGACGCCAACATACACGGAGAATGGCATCACGATGTGAAGGGCATCTATCTGGATGCCCATATCCAGGAGAAAGATATCGCCAAAAGCCATGTGTATGGCTATGTCTATCCCTTGAAGCCCACCAGTTCATTGGATCTCCAAATTGAAGCGGGCGGTACCAACTTGAAGTTTATACATCATTATATGAGCAGCATCACGCCCGAATTCAACGGACGTGCCACCGGCCATGTACATTTCTATGGCAAATTCAAGGCTCTCACCATGGAAGGGCGTGTATTCGGCGATGCTTCCATGAAGGTAGACGTGCTCAACACCACTTTCTCCGTCAAAGACAGCATCTACATCGAGCCCGGCGGGTTGACCTTCCGCAACAACCGCATTTTCGACACGCAAGGGCATCAAGGCAGCATGAGCGGCTATCTGCACTATCAGCATTTCAAGAACCTGGAGTACCGTTTCAATTTCAATGTCAACGACATGCTGGTGATGAATACCAAAGAATCACCGGACTATCCCTTCTACGGCACCGTCTACGGTACGGGAAATGCCACTATTGCCGGTAATGCCCAAGATGGCGTTAACATTGACGTTGCAATGACTACCAATCGCAACACCACCTTTACCTATATAAAGGATAACGTATCTACAGCAGTCAGCAACCAGTTCATCAAGTTTGTGGACAAAACGCCACGCCGTGCCGTACAAGACTCTGTCCGCCTTTCCGACTACGAGATTGCCCAAAAGGAAATCGAGGAAGAGAAAGAGAGCGACACTGACATCCGGTTGAATCTCTTGGTAGACGCCACTCCCGACGCTACCATGAAGATTATCATGGACCCTATCGCTGGCGACTATATCAGTGGACGGGGAACCGGAAATATCCGTACTGAGTTCTTCAATAAAGGAGATGTAAAGATGTTCGGCAGTTACCGGATAAGCCAGGGAGTCTATAAATTCAGTCTGCAAGAGGTTATCCGAAAGGACTTTATTATCAGGGATGGGAGTACCATTACATTCAACGGTTCGCCGCTGGATGCCACTCTGGACATAAAAGCAGGCTATACGGTCAACTCAGCATCCTTAAATGACCTGATGCCCAACGAGGCAACCTCCGGCTACATCAGCCAGACAAATGTAAAAGTGAACTGTATGATGGACCTTACCGGACAATTGACTTCACCCGATGTAAAATTCGACATCGAGCTGCCCAACGAACGCGATGAAGTGCAGGCCATTGTCCGTAACTATATTCCTACTGACGAGCAAATGAACATGCAGATACTCTATCTGTTGGCTATCGGCAAGTTCTATACCCCGGAAAACTTGGGAGCCACCCAGAATTCGAATATGATGTCCAGTGTTGTTTCATCCACCCTTTCCGGACAGTTGAATAACGCTTTATCAAACATTCTCGATGTCAATAACTGGAACTTCGGCACCAATTTCAGTACCGGTGAAAGAGGCTGGACAGACATGGAGTTCGAGACCATGCTTTCGGGACAATTATTGAATAACCGACTACTTATCAATGGTAATTTTGGCTATCGTGACAATCCGATGGCAAATACCAATTTTGTGGGAGACTTTGAAGCGGAATGGCTCGTCAACCGTTCCGGAGACATCCGCCTGAAAGCGTACAACGAAACGAACGACCGCTACTACACCCGGACAAATCTGACAACACAAGGTATTGGCATTATCTTCAAAAAGGATTTCAACAAATGGAGTGAGCTCCTTTTCTGGAACAGATGGAAACTCAACCGGCTGAGAAAGGAACAAGAAATAAAACAAGATACTCTATCCTCTGATAAAATAAACACAGAACAGCAGATGCCCGAGGCACAATCAAAACGGAAAAGGGAGCAAAAATAAGATTGACGTCCTCACTGTCCACATTGAAGGTTTTAGAATAAGTAAATAGGCTCAAATACAGTATTTAACATGGCTACACCCTTTGTACCTAAAGGTGTAGCCATCACTCTACGATGGTATAGGCATTCAAGGCAAAGGGTGTAGCCATAAAAATACATCAGAAAGGTAATGGCCCGTCCGACCCCACACCTCCAAACGGGTTGTCCGTCTGTGGCGGAAAATCAGCAGCCGATGGAGGTGGCGGTGTTGCCGTACTTCCGATAGGCGCATTCATACGTGAACCGAATGTAGCTCCTCCACCCTCCGTCGGAGGTGGGATAACCATATCATCCTCCGGATTCTGGAAACGGGTGTACTGTCCGATAAATCTCAGACGCACATCCCCCACAGCACCGTTACGGTGCTTTGCTATGATGATTTCCGCCATACCGCGCAAGTCACTGCCATCGGCAGAAGTATAAATCTTGTAATATTCGGGACGGTGAATGAAGCACACCATATCGGCATCCTGCTCGATGGCACCGGATTCACGAAGGTCACTCAACTGGGGACGCTTGCCTTCCTCGCCTTCACGGTTCTCCACACCACGGTTCAACTGCGACAGAGCGATGATAGGAATGTTCAGCTCCTTGGCCAAACCTTTCAATGAACGCGAAATGGTACTAACTTCTTCCTGACGGCTACCGAAAGACATTCCGCTTGCATTCATCAGCTGAAGGTAGTCGATGATGATAATCTTCACTCCGTGCTCACGTACCAGACGCCGTGCCTTCGTACGGAGTTCGAATACCGACAAAGAAGGCGTATCATCCACATAAAGCGGAGCATCCAGCAAGTCACGCAGTTTGTAATCCAACTGCTGCCATTCATAGTCCGCCAACTGGCCACTCTTGATTTTCTCACTCGGAATCTCGCACACATTGGAAATCAGACGGTTCACCAGCTGCACGTTACTCATTTCAAGCGAGAACAGCGCTACGGGATTACGGAAATTCACGGCAATGTTCTTCGCCATGGAAAGCACGAATGCCGTTTTACCCATGGCAGGACGGGCTGCAATAATGATGAGGTCGGACTTCTGCCATCCGGAAGTCATCTTGTCCAGCTTGGTATAACCACTTTCCAAACCACTCAAACCATCGGTACGGGCAGCAGCTTTCTGAATCAAATCATAGGCTTCGGCAATGACAGGATTAATCTGCGTATAATCCTTCTTCATGTTCTGCTGGGAAATCTCGAACAGCTTTCCTTCGGCCTCCTGCATCAAATCGTCCACGTCCAGCGTCTCGTCGAAAGCCTTGCTCTGGATATTGCTGGTAAAAGTTATCAGTTCACGTGCCAATGCTTTCTGTGCAATGATACGGGCATGATATTCGATGTGCGCAGAAGATGCCACCTTACTGCTGAGTTGGGTAATATAGAACGGTCCGCCCACTTCCTCCAGTTCTCCCCGCTTGGAAAGTTGCTCCTTCACGGTGAGGATATCGACCGGCTTCTGATTCACGGCCAAATCGGTAATAGCGGAATATATCAACTGATGTCTATGCTCATAGAATGACTCCGGACGAAGAATTTCACTTACCAGCGAATAAGCGTCCTTCTCAATCATCAAGGCTCCCAAGACAGCTTCTTCCAGCTCCGGCGCTTGCGGCTGGATACGTCCGTAGTCTGTTACGGGCTGTGGTGCCTTTCCTTTCGGAGTACGGGATGTTCTTCTTTGTTCTGCCACTTTAAGAATTAAAAATTGAAAATTAAAAATTAAATGAATTTCCCTTTTAGAAAGGGAAAGCAAAGATAGTGCAAACCGAATACATAACTTTCATGCTTGCATGAAAAAGTTATGTTGAGGTGCAGCCTATCTTCGCTCGTATGGCAAAGATAAGCGAATTTATTTATAAGCAGTAAATAAATCATTGTTAAGTTTTCAATCTACTATGAACAGAAATCACTAACTTTGTCTTCGGAAGCTGCACTCCAATAGCTTCTCCTTTTAATTTTAAATTATTAATTCTTAATTTTCAACGCCATGCTGACTTTTCCAAATGCCAAAATAAACCTGGGACTGAATATCACAGAAAAGCGTCCGGACGGATACCATAATCTGGAAACCATTTTCTATCCGGTTCCCATAGAAGATGCTTTGGAAATCAATATCTTGAACGAAGGAAACGGAAAGTTCCGTCTGCATCAAGCAGGTCTGGAAATTGAGGGAGAAGCAGAGAGTAACCTGGTAGTGAAAGCCTACAAGTTACTGGATGACCGGTTCAACCTTCCTCCGGTAGATATTCATCTCTTCAAGCATATTCCCTCGGGAGCCGGACTGGGTGGCGGTTCGGCCGATGCAGCCTTCATGCTGAAGCTTCTGAATAATAAGTTTGAACTCGGACTGCCGGATGACACTCTGGAAGAGTATGCCGCCAAGCTGGGTGCCGATTGTGCCTTCTTCATCAAAAACCGTCCGACTTACGCAGAAGGTATCGGAAACATATTTTCTCCCCTTCCCCTCTCACTGAAAGGATATCGGATATGGTTGGTGAAGCCGGACATTTTCGTCTCTACACGGGATGCCTTTGCAAAAATAAAACCGCATCATCCGGAAATGTCCCTGAAAGAAATTGCCCAACTTCCCGTAGAAGAATGGAACGGACGAATGGTCAATGACTTTGAAGAAAGCGTATTCCCCCAATTCCCGGCTATTGGAGAAATCAAGGAAGAGATGTACCGGCAAGGAGCTGTATATGCCTCCATGAGTGGTTCGGGGTCATCTGTTTACGGATTATTCAAGGAAGATGCCGTATTACCGGAAGTGGATTTCGGAGAAAAAACTTTTGTATACAAAGGCCAGTTCACTGATATTTAAAAATGCATCAACCAATATACTGATTTCCGGAAACAAAAATACAACAAGGTTGTTCTTACAGAAAACTCAAAACAACCTTGATTATGAAAAAGTTCAAATTCTGTATTCTGGCAGGACTACTTGCCTTGCTGTCGGTGTCCGCTTTTGCGGAAGGACGTCTTCCTGCAAATATACAAACAGCTTTTCAAACGCTCTATCCTCAAGCAACGGATGTGGAATGGGAGCAAATGGCCGGTTGCTACGTAGCAGAATTTATTGCAGATGGTCAGGAAATTGATGTCTGGTTCAATAAACAAGCGGAGTGGGTTATGACTGAAACGGATGTAGAGTCACTGGAAAAAGTGCCAGCTCCCGTGGCAGAAGCATTCATGAGCAGTACAATGACCGGCATGAGATTAAGGGATATAAGAATCATCACCTTTCCCAAACATCCCACAGTGATAATAATTGAGGTGGAACAATACAATTCCGATGAAGAATTCCAACTGTTCTATGCTCCGGATGGAAAACTATTACAAAGCCTCGATGTAACAGAACTTGGAGGAGAGATTTATCCCGGACTCTTTTTCAATGATTAATACTGACGATTGGTGATTTGTTGATGGTATCCATTCATCAACAAATCACCAATCATTCATCACTAATCATTAATATACCTCTACCCTATCAGCAATACGCTTCGCTTTGTCGCGCAGCGTGTCAAGATCACTGTCAAGAGGTGCATAACACAGCACTACACCCATACGGCGGTTTACGCGGGTAGTAGGCTTACCAAAAATACGCAGATAAGTATCCTCTTCTTTCGTAACCTCTTCCATGCCACGATAATTGGGACGTTCCTGACTGGCTATCGGAGAAAGGATGACAGCACTGGCTCCTATACGCTCCT
Organism: Bacteroides sp. AM32-11AC; assembly: GCF_003603515.1. Lineage (NCBI taxonomy): Bacteria > Pseudomonadati > Bacteroidota > Bacteroidia > Bacteroidales > Bacteroidaceae > Bacteroides > Bacteroides sp. AM32-11AC. The sequence continues at coordinate 133,325 of NZ_QTNH01000004.1, forward strand.
GCTTGATGCCAGGGATAGGCAGACCAAGCACCGCACGACAGTGCAATTCAAACTCATTCAGATTCTGGGTTCCGGCCAGGGTTACCATACCCGTATCGTGCGGACGTGGAGAGAGTTCGGAGAAATAGACACCGTTCTCATGGCTGAGAAAGAATTCCACTCCCCACAATCCGGCACCGGTCAAGGCACGGGTCACTTTCTCTGCCATATCCTGCGCCTCCCTTAGATGGGCAGGGTCAATATGGGCAGGCTGGAAGCTTTCACGATAGTCCCCACCCTTCTGTACATGGCCGATAGGCGGGCAGAACAAGGTCGGACCATTCTTCTGTGTTACGGTGAGCAGTGTTATCTCACTGTCGAACTTGATGAACTCTTCAATGATAAGTTCTTTGATGTCTCCACGGCTACCATTACAGCCATACTCCCAGGCATGCTCCAGTTCGTCGGCACTCTTTACGAGAGACTGGCCTTTACCGGAAGAGGACATCAGCGGTTTCACCACACACGGGAAACCTATCTTTTCAGCAGCAGCTTTCAGTTCATCCAAAGATTTGGCATAAAAATATTTAGCAGTCTTCAATCCCAGCTCTTTAGCTGCAAGGTCACGTATGGCTTTACGGTTCATGGTAAAGTTCACGGCGCGTGCACTGGGCACTACCTGAATGCCTTCTTTCTCGAAATCATACAGACGTTCCGTACGGATAGCCTCAATTTCCGGAACAATAATATCCGGCTGGTGTTTGCGTACTACACGTTCCAAAGCATCTCCATCGAGCATGCTGAATACCTCACATTCATCTGCCACTTGCATGGCAGGCGCTCCGGCATACGAGTCGCAAGCAATGATATACTGGCCCTTACGTTGGGCAGAAATAACAAACTCCTTGCCCAACTCACCGGAACCTAACAATAAAATCTTTTTCATCAATTCTTTTATTTACAATTTTATATATTTACGATTTGACGACGTACGATGTACGATTAGAGTTACTTTAGACAATAAACCGCCACAAGCCAAAGCAATCCCAATCGTACATCGTAAATCGTCTAATAGTAAATCCTCTTATTGGTGCTGGTCTCTCAACAAGTCATTCACCGTCTTTACCGGATTGAATGTAGTCAGAGGCACTTCTACAAATACTGTGTTCCAATCACTCATGGCTCCGTTCCACAAACCGGGAAGTTCAAGCGCTTTCAGGTCCTTGCCGTTCTTGGACTTATAGGAGATGAACCCCGTCGCTTTATCCACATACTTCACAAGATTGAACTTATGTCCTTTATAGTCACGTACGGCGCAAACCAAATCCACCGGATTGAAATGGGTACCTTTTTCAAACATTTCCTTCTTTTCCGGGTCGTCCATATCAATCTGCGAACTTTCCAGAATCTGCAGAGAGATAGTACCGTCACTGTTGTATGCCAAGAACGGACCTCCGCCCGGTTCGCCTACGTTCTTCACCATACCGCAAACACGCATCGGACGGTTCAGCTTCTCTTTCAGATATATAACCAACTCGGCATCTTCCAGATTCTTTGTCTCCGGATTCTTGCAATAGAGTTGTTTCTGCAGGAATTGCAGAACTTCAAGAATTTGCTCGTGTGTATACTTCCCGCTGTCAAGCAACTGCAGATAAGCAAACGCTCTCTGCTGTAACGCTACCAGCACACCGGCAATCAGTTTCTTATATAATACGGTGTCACCTTTCAGCTTGTCGGGTACCACATTGTCTATATTCTTTATGAAGATAATATCCGCATCAAGGTCATTCAAGTTTTCAATCAAGGCGCCATGACCGCCGGGACGGAACAACAATTTGCCATTGTCGCGGAAGGGTTTGTTTTCCATATCGGCGGCAATGGTATCGGTGCTCGGCTTCTGTTCCGAAAAAGAGATGTTATAATCCACCCCATACTTCTTTGCATAAGCGGCAGCCTTTTCGTCTACCAAAGCCTTGAACAAGGCACGATGTTCGGGCGAAACCGTGAAATGCACATTCACCTTACCGTTCTTATTGGCAGCATACAATGCTCCTTCTACCAAGTGCTCTTCCAGCGGCGTGCGGCTACCGTCTTCATACTTATGGAACTTAAGCAATCCTTTGGGCAGAGCACCATAGTTCAGTCCGGCCCCTTCGAGTAAGGCAGCAACAACCGCCTTGTAGTTTCCAGCGGCAACCAAAGTCGGTATATCCTTTCCGGCAGTCCTCTGGCAAGCGGTATTCAAGTCATCATAGAAGGCAAACTTCTCTATTTTCTCAAAGAAAGTCTTTTCAAAGTTTGTCTGGGGAGTGTCATAGTCTGCCCCGAGAAATTCAAACAAGTTCTTGAACATACGGCTGGCAGCACCCGAAGCAGGCACAAACTTCACCACCACTTTATCGGTTTGTGTATATGCCTCCCAGGCATCCAGGTATTTCTTCTGTTCATCCGTATCCGGAGCCAGTATACCCTTTTCTACAGAAGCGGCGGCAGACAGCTTCAAGTATGGAAAACCTTTTTCGAAACAAGCCAACTGTTCGGCTATTTGTTCTTCGGAGATGCCTTTATTTTCGAGCAACTCTTTGTCTTGCGGTGTTATCATAATATCTTGTTTTATTAATTCATGCCCAAAAATACAAAAAAAGCAGAACTGCCGTCAAGAAAATGAAGAAAAAACTTACCTTTGAAGCATAAAATACGGACGATTATGGAAACTGATGAATTTTTCACTATCAAAGAGAAAGATTTACTCTTCTCGCTCTACCGCAAACTGTTGCAACTTTCCGGAGAAACCCTCCAGAAGGGGGACTGCAAAAAGCTGAAAACACATCTTGTCAATACTATACAGAACAACCGTATCCAGCGTGATATATTCGGTTTGAATCCCGTCATCAAAGATATGCAGACGGCTGTCATTGTAGCGGAAGAAATCGGAATGAAGCGTGCTTCTATCCTGGGGCTCATGCTGCACGACTCCGTGCGCTGCGGCACTTGCACCGCTCTGGAAGTGGAGCAAATCTATGGCGAGGATGTGGCAGGCATCATCCGGGGATTGATACGTGTAAACGAACTTTATTCCAAAAGCCCTACCATCGAGTCCGAGAATTTCCGCAACTTGTTGCTGACTTTCGCCGAAGACATGCGTGTCATTCTCATCATGATTGCCGACCGCGTAAACATCATGCGGCAGATAAAGGATTGCAAGAACGATGAAGCCCGTCGGCAGGTAGCCAACGAAGCGGCTTATCTCTATGCGCCCCTTGCCCATAAGCTGGGTCTGTACAAATTGAAGTCGGAACTGGAAGACCTCTCATTGAAATATACAGAAAAGGAAGTTTACTACCATATCAAGGAAAAACTGAATGAGACCAAGGCATCGCGTGACAAGTACATTGCCGCCTTCATTGCACCGGTACAGAAGAAGCTCGAAGAAGCCGGACTGAAGTTCCATATTAAAGGACGCACCAAGTCCATCCACTCCATCTACCAGAAAATGAAGAAGCAGAAATGCCCCTTCGAAGGCGTGTATGACCTGTTCGCCATCCGCGTCATCCTGGACTCTTGCCTGGAAAAGGAGAAACTGGAATGTTGGCAGGCCTACTCCATCGTAACAGATATGTACCAGCCTAACCCGAAAAGGCTACGCGACTGGCTGTCCGTACCTAAAAGCAACGGATATGAATCACTGCACATCACCGTGATGGGCCCCGAAGGCAAATGGGTGGAAGTACAAATACGTACCGAACGCATGGATGATATTGCCGAACGAGGCCTGGCCGCCCATTGGCGATACAAAGGAGTGAAAGGTGAATCTGGTCTTGACGAATGGCTGACTTCCGTACGCGAAGCCTTAGAGAGCTCGGACAGCAACGGACTGGAAACGATGGACCAGTTCAAACTGGATTTGTACGAAGACGAGGTATTTGTATTTACCCCCAAAGGTGATTTGTTCAAACTTGCCAAAGGCTCCACCGTGCTCGATTTTGCGTTCCACATCCATAGCAAACTGGGCTGCAAATGTATCGGTGCAAAAGTGAACGGCAAGAATGTACAGCTGAAGCAAATGCTGCATAGCGGTGACCAGGTGGAGATAATGACATCGAATACGCAGACGCCCAAGCAGGACTGGCTGAACATCGTAACCACCTCCAAGGCACGCACCAAAATACGCCAGGCATTGAAGGAAATGGCTGCACGCCAGCACGCCTTCGCTAAGGAAACCCTGGAACGCAAGTTCAAGAACCGGAAGATAGAGTATGATGAAGGAACCATGATGCGCCTCATCAAGCGCCTCGGTTTCAAGATAGTGACCGACTTCTATCAAGCCATAGCCGATGAAGAACTGGATGTCAACGAGATTATAGACAAATACCAGGAACAGCAAAGACGGGAAAATGATACGCGCGACGATATTGTCTACCGCAGTGCTGAAGGCTATAACCTTCAACAAGGCATACCGGAAGAGATAGGTACCAAAGAAGATGTACTGGTCATTGATCAAAATCTGAAAGGATTGGATTTCAAGTTGGCACGCTGCTGCAATCCCATCTATGGAGATGATGTATTCGGCTTTGTCAGTGTGACGGGAGGTATCAAGATACACCGTTGCGATTGTCCCAATGCCAGTGATTTGCACTCACGTTTCGGCTACCGTATCGTGAAGGCACGCTGGGCCGGAAAGTCACAAGGTACACAGTACCCCATCACCCTGCGCGTAGTGGGACACGATGACATCGGCATCGTGACCAACATCACTTCCATCATTTCCAAAGAAACGGGTATTACTTTGAGAAGCATCGGCATTGACTCGCATGACGGGCTGTTCTCCGGAACACTGACCATCATGGTGAGCGATACGGGACATCTGGAAGCACTTGTCAAGAAACTGAGAACAGTAAAGGGAGTGAAACAGGTTTCAAGGAATTAAGCAACAACTATAATCCATGAAGTACGACTTTAAAAAGCAGTTGCGCAGTTTCGGATATGCCTGGAAAGGTATCCGGTGTTGCATAGGAAAAGAACAGAACCTGAGCTTCCATCTGATAGCTACGGCTGTGGTAGTCATTGCAGGATTCGTTTTAGGCATTACCCGCATGGAGTGGATGATAATCATTCTCTGCATCGGAGTGGTGATAGCAGCCGAACTGTTCAATACCGCCATTGAGAAGCTGGTCGACCTGGTGTCTCCCCAACAGCATCCCGTGGCAGGGCAAGTAAAAGACATAGCCGCCGGAGCAGTACTGGTATGTGCTGCAACGGCGGCCATTATAGGATTGATTGTATTTATCCCTTACCTCACCCGCTTCTTCTTATAATAAGGATAGGTCAGCAGTACAAAGAAAAATACGGCAAGCATAGCAGCAACAGACGCCACATGGTATATCTGCGCTTTGTCCATCAGGTGGCAAGCCACAGTCATGCCCACCAGCAGCCCTGCCTCCATAGACAAATGACAAGTGGTGTTTGCCGTTCCACGCTGGCAATGGTGCGACAGCTTGACGAACATCTTCATGAACGGGACTGTAATGAACACCAATACAGCCAATGCCGCCAATGACCAGTAATCGCCCACAAACATCAGTGGCAGCAACGCTCCCGGTACAAAAGCAATCAGTAGCATATTGATGGCAGGTATCCATGCACGCGGCAATAAGAAGCGGTCCATATTGCACAACGACACGCCTATCGGAGCACGGAAAGCCACATATACCCTCGATGCGAAAAATATGCTAGCCAGTCCGGCCGCTACGGACAGATAGGTCACCATACGGAAACCATACATCTTATACATTCCAATGCCCAACACAACACCCACCAGCATGCCCAAGCGTGCAGCCCATGCATATACCATGTTTCCTGCGCTGCGGCGCGCGGAAGTCGTTATGTCGATGGCCACCGTAATGCCCGCTGTGGTTGCCAGCCCGAAACATGCTCCCTGCACAGCGGCAAGCAGCAGAAATTTCGTATAACCATCCACAAAGGCATATCCCAGAACAGCCGCCAGCATAATGAGTGCGGAGTAAAGGAGCACGTGTTTCCTTTTATATTCATCGACCAGATAGGCATGGAAAGGACCGACAGCAAACATGGCCACCACAAAGACCAGAAACATGCTGCCCGCTTGCCCGACGGAAACACCCAACTGCTCTCCCATCACAAAAGGAAGCAAAGGGAAAAGCATATAGACGGATATGAACAGCAACAGATTTGCCGTACACATCCGCCAAAAATTGAGTGTCATGAGTTTGTTAGTACTGTTCTTTCTCATTCGGGAAATCTAAATTCTTCACATCGGATACATAACGGCTGATGGCATCCGTCATCACTGTATGCAGGTCGGCATAGCGACGCAGGAAACGGGGACGAAAACCGTTATTCATACCCAGCATATCCTGAACCACCAACACCTGGCCGTCCACATCGCCACCGGCACCGATGCCTATAACGGGTATAGTCAGCTCGCTTGCCACGCGGGCAGCCAATGCGGCAGGAATCTTCTCCAATACCAGTCCGAAGCATCCGGCTTCTTCCAGCAAATGCGCATCGCGTACCAGTTTCTCGGCTTCGGCATCATCCTTGGCACGGACCGTATATGTTCCATACTTGTTGATGGATTGGGGCATCAGTCCGAGATGTCCCATGATGGGAATACCGGCGCTGAGGATACGCTTCACCGTACCGATGATTTCCTCGCCTCCCTCCAGTTTGAGGGCGTCGGCATGGCTTTCTTTCATAATACGGATAGCGGAAGCCAATCCCTCCAGTTCGTTGCCCTGATAAGAGCCGAAAGGCATGTCGACAATGACCATGGCACGCTTCACACCGCGAACCACGGATTTGCCATGATAAATCATCTGGTCGAGCGTGATGGGAAGCGTGGTGACATTGCCTGCCATTACATTGGAAGCGGAATCTCCCACCAGAATCACGTCTACCCCGGCACCGTCCACAATCTGCGCCATAGTATAGTCGTATGATGTCAACATTGATATTTTTTCGCCTCTCTGTTTCATTTCGATAAGGCGATGTGTAGTCACTTTACGAGTGTCGTCTGAAATATAACCCATGATAGTATTTACAATTTGGCAATTTACAATTTACAATTACTCAATTTAATTTTCGGCGCAAAGGTAATCCTTTTTCTGATTACTTGTGCAATTGAGTTAATTTATCGTAAGTGAATCCCTGAAAGTCATCCAATACATAATGACACAACGGAGCTATGTCTTCACGGGAATTGGTGGTTGCCAACCCTATAACGGTAGCTCCTGAAGCCATGCCGGCTTTCAGCCCGTTGAAAGAATCCTCGAATACATATGTGGTGTCGGGAGTTGTGCCGAAAACCTCCATACCCAACAGAAAACAATCCGGTGCAGGCTTGGAAGCCGTAAACATCTCGGCCGTAAGGATACGGTCGAAAAGAGTCTTTATTTCGGGATGAACCCGATAGACAGCTGCCATCTTCGCTTCGTTGGAGCTGGTCACTACGGCAGTCTTCACCCCATTCCGGTGTAGGTCGGCAATGAAGTCAAGCACTCCGGGAATAAAGTCGAATGACATTTCCTGTTCAAAGCGGTTCAGCCGTTCGGTAATTTCGGCTTGTTCCTTCGCCATACCCGGAAAAAAGGTATCATAAATATAGACCAGCGTCTGGCCCTTCACCCTGCCTTCAATATCATCCATACCCAAATACTGCTTTCCCATTTCATGCCAGAAGTGACTGTACTGTGTTTCCGTGTCTACCACCACGCCGTCAAAATCAAAAAGTACGGCGGTTGCTTTTGTTGTGTCCATAAACTTTCTTTTACCTAAATCTGTTAATACCAAAACATTATAGCGTACAAAGGTGGGAATAATCTGCGAATCAAACAAATATTTTATACCTTTGTGCTCCTTAATTGACTCATATCAAATGAACAACGCGCATATATTAGGAACCGAACGTATTGGCAAACTGCTTGTGCAGTACTCCATTCCGGCCATTATAGGCATGACGATTACTTCGTTGTACAACATCATCGACAGCATTTTCATCGGTCATGGCGTAGGTCCTATGGGCATTGCCGGACTCGCCATTACTTTCCCTCTGATGAATCTGGTCGTGGCTTTCTGTACGATGGTATCGGCAGGTGGCTCCACCATTTCGTCCATCCGGTTGGGACAGAAAGACCTGGACGGAGCAACGGAAGTATTGGGAAACACACTGATGTTCTGCCTGGTCAACGCATTCATATTCGGCAGTGTTTCATTCATCTTTCTGGATGACATCCTGCGCTTCTTCGGTGCCAGCAATGATACGTTGCCATATGCCCGCGACTTTATGCAGGTGATATTACTGGGTACCCCCGTCACTTATACCATGATTGGCCTAAACAATATCATGCGTGCCACGGGATATCCCAAGAAAGCGATGCTCACGTCTATGGTAACGGTAGTCTGCAACATAATCCTCGCTCCCATTTTCATCTTCCAATTTGACTGGGGAATACGGGGAGCTGCAACGGCAACGGTCATCTCGCAGTTCATCGGCATGGTGTGGGTAGTGAGCCATTTCCTGCAAAAGACAAGTGTGGTACGTCTGCAACGGGGGTTCTGGAAGATGAAGAAACGTATCATCAGTAGTATATTATCCATCGGTATGTCACCGTTCCTGATGAACGTCACGGCATGTGTCATTGTGATTATCGTAAACAACAGCCTCCAACAGTACGGAGGCGATATGGCCATCGGGGCATATGGCATTATCAACCGACTGCTGGTACTCTATGTAATGATTGTATTGGGGCTGACGATGGGAATGCAACCGATTGTAGGCTATAACTTCGGTGCGCAAAAGCACGACCGTGTGAAGGCTACCCTGCGCCTGACCATCATTGCCGGAGTATGTATCACCAGTACCGGCTTCCTTATCTGCGAATTGTTCCCCCATGCCATATCTGCCATCTTTACCAGTGATGAAGAGTTGATAGATATTGCTTCCAGAGGCGTACGCATTGCCGTAGCCATATTCCCGCTGGTAGGCGCACAGATTGTCATTGGCAATTTCTTCCAAAGCATCGGGAAAGCGAAAATCAGCATCTTCTTATCGCTGACACGCCAATTACTGTATCTGTTGCCGGGACTACTGATATTCCCACATTACTTTGGGCTGGACGGCATCTGGATATGTATGCCGGTATCGGACTTCTTTGCTTTTGTAACGGCAGCGGTGGCATTGTGGATATATGTAAAGAGATTACCCACAGGAATTACCGAAAAAGCGAGGTGAAAGTGATTTATTCTACTGCAAATATTGCATTTTATGTTATAACAAATAAATTGTTCGAAAATATATCATTCATTCAGCCCAAACACATCATCTATTCGCCCCAAACAGATGGTCTGTCTACCCCAAACGCATGATGTATGTTGCGGCAACTTTATTCGCTCTTGATGCTCTTTACCGGATTTTCATTGGCAATGCACCATGCCTTCAATACCACGGTAGCAACGATAAACAACAGCAACAGACAACCTACAAGAATATATCCGCCTATAGGGAATGGCACAACATCAGAGAACTGGCTCGCCCAAAGCTTTCCGGCCCGGCATGCTCCCCCAATACCTATGGTGACAGACGGAATGGCCAGCCAAAGCACATCTCTTGACAATAACAGCAAAATACTTTCCGTCTCCGCTCCATTCACTTTACGAATGGCAATCTCTTTTGAACGCAGGCGGATTTCATCATTCACATAGCCTATCAGTCCCATCAGAATGATAAAGAGTATGGTCAATGAAACCAGCAGGGTGACATCACGAAATACCCGTACAGACTCGGCATAACTGCGCATTTCCTGCTCCACCGAACGGAATACGAGGCTTTTCTGAGGATAAATCCGATGCATCTCTTCATTGAGGCGGGCGAGATTTTCATCCAATGGCTCTTTGAGGCGAACATGCAGGGTGGCAGCTGTCTTCCCCGTCCATTCCACCATCACCGGCAAATTATCGTTGGGCATATCGGCAAAACTGAAACTGTCTAACAGCCCGACAACAGTGCCATAATCATTCACCCGCTTGCCTATGGGGCTGTCTGTCCAATTCATCTTCTCACAAAAGACACTGTTGACAAGCAACTGACCTTCTCCCGTCAAGTTATGCCCCTCTTTCAGTCTCAGACCAATGAAAGGAAGAAAATCACTGTCGAACCAAGTATTACGAGGATAGAAAAGCTCGTTACCCTGATTGTCAAGAATTGGCTGGTTAGAACCGAACCACAATATAGGGCGTTCTGCCGAAGCAACCCCTTCCACATAAGGCAAACTGCCGACAAGACTACGCAGGCTATTGCCATCCACTTCCCGCTGGGTGGTATATGCCACACGTTCAGGACGCCAACCACGGTCACGCGTCGTTACATAACTGTACTGTGAAACGACCATCAGCATCATCCCCAGAATGAATGCCGCTCCGATGAACTGAACAAAAAGCAGTACCCGTTTCCAGCCACGACGCCCGGAAGTGTAGCGGCGGAACACTTGTGTCACCGGAATACGAGCGAAAAGCATGGCAGGCAGGCAACCACCTAAAATAAACAGTAACAGTATCACCGACAATGGTGCCCAAAGATTCTGCCAGTCAAAAAGAGCACTGAGAGGTACAGCTGCCAATTCTTCCATTTTTTCGTGGAAAATATACACCAGCAGTCCAATGAGCAGCAAGGCAAGCCCTACTACTATAGCAGTCTCTACCATGAACATGGAAAAGATGCTACTTCCCGAAGCACCGCTGCATTTGTGTACACCGATGGCCTTGGCACGCTGTGTCAGCGAAGCCACGGAAACGAGTACATAATTCAATGCGGTCGTAAAAAGCAGCACGATACCCAGGAAGAACATAATCCAAATCATCTTCCGTACTTGAGGAGTCTCGACATGCAGATTATGGATAGGGACAATACGTACGCTCAATTCTAAACCACTTTCCGGTGGAATATGACGGGCAATAGCTATGGACATACGCTCATTCAGCCAATCAGCATCCTGCGGGCTGCGCAGCCTGAGATAACCGTCGTAGTTTCCGCCGCTTTGCCAACCTAGGTTCCACTTCAGATGCCGCCCTATAGTAGGAAAGGAAATGATTGCCTCTGGACGCCTCTCCAAAGAAGTGTTCAACGGAATATCGGCAAAGATACCCTTCACGAGCAGTGTAGTCTGATATCCCCAAAAATCATAACGCAGTGTTTTCCCTATCGGATTTTCGTCACCGAAGGCCTCCTTTGCTGACTTGGCAGAAAGGAATACGACATCCGGACCCGCCAAATCCTGTGGATTGCCTTCTATCATCTCCAAACCGAGTACAGAAAAATAAAGTGTATCTGCCATCACCGTGGACATATCTAATTGGCGCTCACCCAACTGGAAACTATTATCAAAAAGAGAACAGCTCACTGTGCTACTTTCCACTTGTTCCGGAAACTCTTCGGCAATGGCAGCCGGAATCGGAATGATGGTAAAGCGACTTTCGTTACCTTCCAACACTCCATTTTTCAACCAACCCGTCTTCACAATATAAAGGTTATCCGAATCATGATAAAAGTTATCAAAACTCAACTCGAATGCAATCCGTGCAAATAGAAATACAGACATCAGCAGTCCCAATGCCAAAGATACAATCTTAATGGCATTGGAACCTTGCTTGTGCAACAAGCTTTGTAATGTATAATAAATGTGCCGCCTCATAATTTCCTGAAGTTATTCTTTATTCACTCTTGATACTGTCTACCGGATTCTCATTGGCAATCCGCCATGCCTTGAATACTACACAACCGATGATGAGCAATAGTACAATGCATGCAATAAGCAAGAATCCGCAGATACCAAAATCCACTCCCTCCACAAACTGCTCTATCCAGACACCGCCTATATACCAGGCTCCCAGCCCTCCAAGAAAAACGGCCGGCAAGGATATCCAGAATATATCCTTCGAGAAAAGCCGGAGAATGGATGACGCTTCCGCACCATTCACCTTGCGGATGGCAATTTCCTTGCTGCGGCGTTGTATCTCGTCATTGATGTAGCCAATCAACCCCATTAACGTAACAAAAAGGATGGTTATGGCAGCCAGTAAAGCTGCATTACGGAAATCCGTGACGGTACTGTTCTGGTCGTCAATGACCTTTTGGAACGAGGAAAATACAATGTCACGGGTGGGAAACAGCTTTTCCATGTCTTCGTTCAAACGCTTGAGGTTATCGTCAAAAGGCTCTTTCAGACGTAATTGGATGTTTCCGGAAAATCGGTCAAGATAAGTTGCATACATAGGTTGCACCGCCACATAAGCGGCATTGGATGTGGCAAAGTCTTTCAGTACACCTACAATATTGCCCGCTATGCGATCGCCGTTGCGCACTTGCCTGCCTATCGGTTTATCTTCCCAATGCATCATTTTCAAAAATGTTTCATTGACCAATATCTGCCCAGGGGCATCCATATTCTTGCCTTCCGCAAATTCCAACTTCATAAACGGGGCATAGTCCTTGCCAAATTCCACCCAACGCATGCTCATCCACTGCCCGTTATCAGTCGTAACCCCTTCTCCACTCAATCCGTCTGTAAGAAGATTACCGCTACAAGCTCCATCTTCCACATAAGGCAAAGAAAGCATCACACTACGATTTGCATCGCTTTCCGCATCCGAGTCAAAGGATACGCCCGAAGCATAAGCCACCCGGTGGTAATCGAATCCACGTTCTTTATTGGTGATGTAATGGCTCTGCATAAGCACCAGCCCCAACAAGCCGAAAATAAAAGAGGTACCGGCAAACTGCACAAACAAGAGCGGACGTTTCCAGCCTTTCTTGCCTTCGGTGTACCGGCGGAAAACCTGCGTCACCGGAATGCGGGCAAAAAGCTGCCCGGGCAACATGCCGCCTATCATAAACAAAATGACTATCACTGAAAGCGGTGCCCAAATGTTTTCCCAAGAGAAAAGACCGGCAAGACTAACGTCGAGCATGTCCTCCAACGGCTCACGGAAATTAAATAGAAGCAGCGCTACAAGCAGCAAGGAAGAAAGCATGATGACTCCGGTCTCCCATAAGAACATACCGAAAATAGTTCCCGTATTTGCCCCACTACATTTATGTACGCCTATAGCTTTGGCACGACGGTTCATGGCTGAGATGGAAATAAGCACATAATTCATCGCCACAATAAAAAGTATGGCGGTTCCCAGCGTCAACAGAATCCATACCATACGCATGGTACTGATACCAAATTCCATACGGTAGTCCTTTATCGGAACCAGACTGATAAACACATCATCGCTCTTGCGCACCTGCTCGGCAAGTTTCTCTATTCGGGTGTTCACATCGTCCAATTGCACCCCCGGGCGCAGACGGACAAAGGACATATAGCTGTCTCCACCTCCCCACCCCCAGTATCCCCAATGATGCTTGAAGGAGGTAGCCAGAGACATCACGACACCACTTCCATAGAAACTGGAGTTTTCGGGAAAATCTTCAAAAATGCCCTTCACGGTCATTGGCATCTGTTTGTTATAGACCACCGTCTGCCCGATGGGATTCTTATCGGCAAACATGCTGCCGGCCAGCTCCCTGCTGATGAAGACCACCTCCGGATTATTCAGCTCGCGAGGGTCTCCACTGACAACATCAATGCCCATAGTGGCAAAGAAACAAGAATCGGCCGTCATGGCATTGGTCTGGAAACGGCGTTCATTGGCAAACCAAGCCGAATTGCTCCACCATTGCTGGGTGACGGTAACACTCTCCACCTCGTCAGGCAGGTTTTCGGCAATGGTACCAGCCACCGGTCCAAGAGTTATATGCGAAGGATGATACTCGTTGTTGTAATACCATACTGTTTTGACAAGACACAAACGTTCATGGTCCTTGTAGCAGGTATCATAATTGAGCTCGAATGCCTGACGGGAAAAAATGAGGATACTGACTGCCAACCCCAGTCCCAAGGAAATAATCTTGATGAGGTTGGAGCCTTTTCCTCGTATCAGTGTCTGAAGAGTGTAATATAGTTGTCTCATGGAAGTTGTTTTAAAAGTCTGTTACAAATCCTGCGCTGCCACACTTGCCACCACACTACCGTCGAAAAGATGTATCGTGCGGTGTGCAAACGAGGCGTCGTGCTGGCTGTGGGTCACCATAATAATCGTAGTACCCTCTTTATTCAGTTCTGTCAACAGATTCATCACCTCAGCTCCGTTCTTGGAGTCCAAGTTACCGGTAGGCTCATCGGCGAGTATCAGCTTGGGATTGGTTACGACCGCACGGGCTATCGCCACACGCTGCTGCTGACCGCCGGAAAGCTGTTGCGGGAAGTGTTTGGCACGGTGGCTGATGTTCATCCGCTTCAGAATATCCTCTACCATGCGTTTGCGCTCACTTGCCTTCACGCCGAGGTACGTAAGGGGAAGTTCCACATTCTCGTAGACGTTCAGTTCGTCTATCAGGTTGAAGCTCTGGAACACGAATCCCAGCTTGCCCTTGCGCACACGGGTACGTTCCTTTTCCTTCAAGTCCGCTACTTCCTGACCGAGCAGCTTGTAACTGCCCTCCGTAGGATTGTCCAGCAGCCCGAGGATGTTCAGCAAGGTGGACTTGCCGCAACCTGACGGTCCCATAATGGCTACAAACTCCCCCTCCTTTACATCGAGGCTGACGTGGTTCAATGCTACTGTCTCTACTTCCGAAGTACGGAATACTTTGCTGATGTTGTTAATTTCAATCATGATATTCTATGTATTAATATTATTATCATTCGCTCTTAATGCTGTTTACCGGGTTCTCGTTCGCTATCCGCCAGGACTTCCAAAGTACGCAGGCTACGATAATCACCAAATTGGCCATCACTACCAGTACGTATACTGCCCAACTGACGGGAATACGCTCCGCGAACTGTTCCATCCACATTCCGTTGACATACCATGCCAATACCGTACCGATGACAACTGCCGGAGCTGCCACAACGAGTATATCCCTTGACAACATTTCCAAGATGCCAGAAGCCTCTGCGCCGTTCACTTTGCGGATGGCAATCTCCTTGCTGCGGCGGCGCACCTCATCGGTGGTATACCCAATCAGCCCCATCAGCATGATGAAGAACATGGTCACTGCCGCCATCAAGGTGGCATTGCGGAATACACGGACAGAATTATAACTATTCTCTATTCTTTTCTCATAGCCGGTAAAGTCAATAGTCTGGTCATGGAAAGCCTCGGCTACATCGTGGTTCAGCTTCTGCAGATTTTCGGTAAAGGGTTCTTTCAAACGGACATGTACCGTTCCATAAAAATTCTTGTTTCCCCGGGCTATGAAAGGCATCTTCTCGGTTCTGAAACTCTCTATCTGGAAATCCTTCAACTGCCCTACGACCTTGAATGTATTCCCTTCGGTATATACCGTACGGCCCACGACGTCGTCTCCCCAACGCATCATCTCGGCAAAGGTCTCGTTCACCACGACTTCCTCTTTATCGCGCGCCATACGTCCCGTCTTCATAGTCATGCCCATCAAAGCAGGAAAGTCCTCGCGCATGAAATAAGAAGAACGACAAGAGAACAGTGCCTGCCCGCTCTCACTATGAATCATCGAACCGCTATATCCGCTAATGGGCGTGCTGTTGGCGCTGGACACCGCTTCCACGTAGGGCAATCCCTTGAAGAACTGATAAGCCGCATCACGCGTCGCTTCATTATCCCAGTAGGCATTGCCTATGGCTATCTGCTTGGGATTATACCCCATATCCTTTTTCAGTACATACTGGTATTGCGACATCACCACACACATCAATCCACTAATGAATGCCACGCCTGCAAACTGGACAAACAGCAACGGACGCTTCCAGCCCTTCTTCCCCTCGGTATAGCGGCGGAACACCTGCGATACGGGAATACGCGCAAAGAGCCGGCCCGGCAATACGCCTCCCACTATAAACAGCAGAAGCACTACCGACAACGGTACCCAGATACGCTCCGGAGCCAACAAGGTGGAGAGCTTTACAACGACCGTGTCTTCCACAAAATCGCGGAAGTTGAGCATTATCAACGCCATCAGCAGCAATGCCGCCACAATGATGATACCCGTTTCCAGCAAAAACATGCTGAAAACCGTGCCACCGCTCGCACCGCTGCATTTATGTACGCCTACCGACTTGGCGCGGTAGCTCATAGAGGAAATGGAAATCAGCACATAGTTCAACGCCGCAATGAAAAGAATGGCAAAACCAAGAATGCTCATGATGACACGCATCCGCTGCACATCATCATAATTGCGGTATGTATCACGGATGGGCTGCACAAAAGCCGTGTAACCGTACTCTTTCTTATCTTCTGCCGGGCGATATTTGTCTATCATGGCATCAATACGCGCATTGACAACAGATTTGTCGGCACCGGGACGGAAACGGATAAACTCTACCCAACTGTCTCCCCCGCTCCACGAGTAGTTATTCCAGTTGCGGCTCCACAAGGTAGGCATCGAGATAACCGCTTCCGGATTGATTGTGGCGTTCTCAGGCAAATTGGCATAGATTCCCTTCACCGTCAGGTCAAACTGATGGTCATAATTAAGCGTTTTCCCTATAGGATTCTCCTCACCGAACACTTTCCTTGCAAAGCGTTCACTCAAGAAAATAATATCCTTCTGCACCAAGTCCTTTTCGGGATTCCCGTTCAGGACGTCGATACCCATGGTACGGAAGAACAGCGAATCGGCTGCAATCTTCCTGTCATCAAGACGCACGCTTCCATTGTAAAGGGGAGCAGATACCATAGACGTGCTCAAACTTACCGCCGACTCCACCTCTTTGGGGAAGTTCTCCAAAATGGCCCCTGCCACGGGACCGCAATTCCACTCTTGAGGCTCAAACTTCTCTCCTTTCACCGAGAATATCGACCATACCTGATACAAGTTATCATAATCCTTAAAGCAAGTGTCAAAACTCTGTTCATATGCCACGCGGGAGAAAAGCAGAATACTCATCGTCAATCCCAATCCCAAAGAAATGACCTTGATGATATTCGAACCGCGTCCCCGCAGTAAAGTCTGAATTACATAATAGATTTGTTTCATTCCGTTTATCGTTTATTAGATTTATTTTCTTGCTTTTCATATTGCAGAAAGCGTGCCAAAGAATACACAAACCTGATTATCAGCGCATATCGTATTTCAGAAGAAGACAAAGGTGTCTAATTTTTAGACACTCCCGTCTAAAAATTAGACAGAGGCCGAATCTCTGTTCAGCCTCATAGAACAAAAAAAAGGAAAATTAGAAAAGAATCCATAAGAATGAAAACTTTACCTTTGCCCACAGTTTTCTAAAGATAGAGTATAAACGTAAAATGAAGCACCTGCACATGAAATTCCCCAAACTCTTATATCCTTCATTCCTATGCCTGCTTATAGCCGGCTGCGACATGATAGATTATCACCCTTACGATGTACACATCAGCGGTGAAACCGATGTCAATGCCCACAACATTGCCCAAATAGAGCAGAACTGCCAGAACAAGACAACAATCCGGTTCGTAACAATGGGTGATTCCCAGCGCTGGTATGACGAGACCGACGACTTTGTAAGCCACCTCAACAAGCGGGACGACATAGATTTCGTCATTCATGGCGGAGACGTCAGTGACTTCGGTGTAACAGACGAGTTCCTTTGGCAACGGGACATTATGAACAAACTCAAGATACCCTATGTGGTACTTCTCGGCAATCACGACTGCCTGGGCACGGGCGAAGAGACTTATCGTGCAATATTCGGAGACCCCAATTTCTCCTTCATTGCAGGACGGGTAAAGTTTGTCTGCCTGAATACCAACGCCATCGAATTCGACTACTCCCGCCCCATTCCCGACTTCGAGTTTCTTGCCGCACAGATACGCGACCATGAAGAGGAATTCGATAAAACCGTTGTGTCCATGCATATACGCCCGTTCTGCAACGAGTTCAACAATAATGTGGCACACGTATTCCAGCGTTACATCAAGGAATTTCCCGGACTGCAGTTCTGTACATCCGCACACGAACACCATCGCTTCGAGAAAGACCTCTTTGAAGATGGGATAATGTATTACATGAGCGACTGCATGAAGAACCGCAATTACTATATATTCACCATAACCCCCGACGGATATGAACGCGAAGTGGCATATTATTAATCACCTGGCATGCGCCGTCGTCTTCTTGTCGGTATGCTCTTTTTCTGCTTTTTCACAAGAGAGAGATACCATCTTCATCATAGAACACGATACCGTATGGATGGACCTGCAACCGGATGCCGTCATTGAAAGCCAGACCAGAGAGAACCGTTATGACCGCCGCGTACACCGCTACCGCAGGCATTGGGAGGCCTTGATTCCGACGCACACCAAAATTCAGTTTGCCGGCAATATGGGGTTGCTGTCATTCGGTACCGGATGGGATTACGGCAGAAGAAACCAATGGGAAACAGACGTATTCTTCGGAGTATTGCCCAAATATGACTCCAAACGTACCAAGCTGACATTCACTGTCAAGCAGAACTACCTTCCCTGGAGCCTGCAAATAAAACAGAGCCGTTTTTCTGTAGAACCGCTGGCTTGCGGTATGTATCTGAACACGGTATTCGGCGATGAATTCTGGGTCAATGAACCGGAACGCTACCCTAAAGGATATTATGGTTTCTCCTCTAAGGTACGCATCCATGCATTCTTAGGACAGCGCATCACTTACGACATCGACCCGCAACGACGGTTCACGGCCAAAGAAATCACTTTCTTCTATGAAATAAGTACATGTGACCTATATGTAGTCAGCGCCTTCACCAACAAGTATCTGAAACCCAAGGATTATCTGAGCTTGTCATTTGGCATCAAACTGCAACTGCTATAATTTTTTTTCAGTACCGCCATGAGCTCTTACTGAAGTTGCTACAAACTAATTTCTATCTTACTTAAATCTATTCGTCCCACAATCGTTATATTATCGTCCGACAGCTGTTGAATTATCGTCCGATAACTGTTGGACGATAATTCAACAGCTGTCGGACGATTAATTCTTAGTAAGCAAAAATATAGAATAAAGCATATAATACAGATAAATCATTAACTTTGCCTGCAGAAAACAGAAATAGTTTATGGCCAAAAAAAACGGAAACATCCTGATTGTCGATGATAACCGAGGCGTACTTACCGCCTTGCAGCTTTTGTTAAAGCCATATTTTGAAGAGATAATCACACTTCCCTCTCCCGTAACCCTGCCCAGCGTATTGCGAGAAAGGTCATGGCAAGTGGTTCTTCTTGACATGAACTTCACCTCGGGCATCAACACCGGCAACGAGGGACTATACTGGCTCCATGAAATAAAGAAGCAATGTCCCACCCTGCCCGTAGTGCTGTTTACCGCCTATGCCGACATTGACCTTGCCGTACGGGGAATCAAGGAAGGAGCCACAGACTTCGTCGTGAAACCCTGGAACAACCAGAAACTGGTGGAAACCTTACTGAATGCCGTATCAGCTTCTGAAACAAAATCTCCGGCCAACGGCCCAAATGCCGGACGTACGGCAGAAAGCAGCCACCTGTTTGCAGATACCCGCAACATGTATTGGGGAAACAGCCCCACCATGCAGCAGCTCCGCCTTTTGGTGGAAAAAGTGGCCTCTACCGATGCCAATATCCTTATTACGGGCGAGAACGGTACCGGTAAAGAGATGCTGGCACGCGAAATTCACTCCCTTTCACCGCGCAACCGGCAGGAGATGGTAAGTGTGGATATGGGTGCAGTCACCGAAAGCCTTTTCGAGAGCGAACTGTTCGGCCACATGAAAGGCTCTTTCACCGATGCCCATGCCGACCGTGCCGGCAAGTTCGAAGCAGCCAGCCGCAGCACCCTCTTTCTCGATGAAATAGGCAATCTCCCCTACCATCTGCAAGCCAAACTGCTGACCGCCATCCAACGACGCAGCATTGTCCGTGTAGGCAGCAACACTCCCATTCCCGTAGACATACGGCTGATTTGCGCTACAAACCGCAATCTGCCCGAGATGGTGGCAAAAGGCGAATTCCGCGAGGACCTGCTATACCGCATCAACACGATACATCTTGAGATACCCTCGTTGCGCGAGCGGCCCGAAGACATCATCCCCCTTGCAGAACTTTTCATCGCCCGCTTCTGCAAGCAATATGACAAGCCCCCCGTCCGCCTGACGGACGGCGCCCGCGAGAAACTTACGCTCCACCCCTGGTACGGCAATATCCGCGAACTGGAACATGCCATCGAAAAAGCCATTATCATCTGTGACAACGAAACCCTTCCAGCAGAACTGTTCCAGCTGGCACGGCGAACCGGCACTCCCGAAGCAGCCGCATCCACGCTCGAAGAAATGGAAATGCAGATGATACGGAAGACGCTCGACAAATGCAGCGGAAATCTCTCTGCCGTCGCCGCACAGCTGGGTATCACCCGCCAGACGTTGTACAACAAAATGAAGAAGTATGGCCTTTAATTATTCATTCCGCGTTGCCGTCAGTCTGGCAGTAGCACTCCTTGCAGGGGTGATGTGGACTGTAGACGTATTTTGGGGCGTGTTCTGCACCGCGCTGCTTCCCATAGCCCTGTACTGGCAGCAGAAGCTATACCGCCATCATGTGCGGAAAGTGCTTTTCATGCTCGACGCCATCGAAAACAACGACAATGCCATCCACTTCTCCGAAACGGAAAACACTGCCGACGCACGACTCGTGAACCGTGCATTGAACCGGGTTGCCCATATACTTTATAATGTGAAAAGTGAAACAGCCCAGCAAGAAAAATACTACGAACTCATCCTGGACTGCGTGAATACCGGTATCCTTGTCCTGAACGACAATGGTGCCGTATATCAGAAAAACAGCGAAGCCCTCCGTTTGCTGGGCCTCAATGTCTTTACCCACGTCAGCCAGCTGAACCGCGTGGATCCGCGTCTTTCGTCCCTTCTTGCCAATTGCCGCCCGGGAGACAAATTGCAAATGCCTTTCAACAACGAGCGAGGCACTGTCAACATGTCTGTCCGCGTCAGCGACATCACAGTCCGTAAAGAACATCTGCGCATCCTCGCCTTGAACGACATCAACAACGAGCTGGATGAAAAGGAAATAGATTCCTGGATTAGGCTTACCCGCGTACTGACGCACGAAATAATGAACGCCGTCACTCCCATAACCTCCCTGAGCGATACACTGCTGGGACTGACCGAGGCACAAGCCTCCAAAGAAGAAATCAGAAACGGCCTGCAGACTATCAGCAGTACAGGCAAGGGCCTGCTCTCTTTTGTGGAATCATACCGGAAATTCACCCGTATTCCCACCCCCGAACCATCCTTGTTCTACGTAAAAAGCTTTATCGAGCGGATGGTCGAACTCGCCCGTCACCAGCACCCCGATGTCCGGGTCACCTTTCATACGGACATCGCGCCAAGCGACCTTATTCTATATGCCGATGAGAACCTGGTATCACAAGTGGTCATCAACCTACTGAAAAATGCCATACAAGCCATCGAATCGGATAAAAATACAGATAAAGAAGGACATATCAACATACGTGCCTACTGCAACGAAGCGGAAGCCATACTGATAGAAATTTCCAACAACGGACCTGCCATTCCCAATGACATTGCCGAACACATATTTATCCCCTTCTTTACGACCAAAGAGGGTGGAAGCGGTATTGGATTGAGTATTTCCCGGCAAATAATGAGGCTTTCCGGTGGAAATTTATCCTTATTGCCCAGTAAAGAAACCACCTTTATTTTAAAGTTCAATTGAACTATTTTAGATTTGTATTTGTTAAACACAATGCATATCTTTGTACTATTAGACATAAGAAACATCACATTTCAAACTATATAGCATAGAATTTATGATATTTACAGCAGGAAACATACTACTTATAGGTTCCATATTACTTTTCGTCAGCATCATTGTCGGCAAGACCGGCTACCGTTTCGGAGTGCCTGCGTTATTGCTTTTCCTTGTCGTCGGTATGCTGTTCGGCAGTGACGGATTGGGATTGCAGTTCCACAACGCCAAGGAAGCACAGTTCATCGGCATGGTTGCACTCAGCATCATTCTGTTCTCCGGTGGCATGGACACCAAGTTTACGGAGATAAAGCCCATATTGACTCCCGGCATTGTTTTGTCAACTGCAGGAGTGCTGCTCACGGCCCTCTTTACCGGATTATTTATCTGGTGGCTGTCCGGCATGAGCTGGACCAACATCCACCTGCCGTTGATAACCTCCCTTTTGCTTGCATCCACCATGTCATCTACCGACTCAGCCTCTGTATTCGCCATTCTGCGTTCACAAAAAATGAACCTGAAGCATAATCTGCGCCCCATGCTGGAACTGGAAAGCGGTAGTAACGACCCGATGGCATATATGCTGACAATCGTGCTGATTCAATTCATCCAGTCCTCCGGAATGGGAGTTCCCCAGATATTGGGCTCTTTTGCCATACAGTTCATTGTCGGTGCCGCAACCGGTTATTTCCTCGGAAAGCTGGCCATCCTTATGCTGAACCGGCTGAATATAGACAACCAGGCACTCTATCCTATCCTGTTGCTGTCCTTTGTATTCTTCACCTTCTCCATCACCGACCTGCTGAAAGGTAACGGTTACCTGGCCGTGTATATCGCCGGAATGATGGTAGGCAATAACAAAATCATGCACCGGAAAGAGATTTATACTTTTATGGATGGACTGACCTGGCTTTTCCAAATCATCATGTTCCTCTGCCTCGGTCTGCTTGTCAACCCCCATGAGATGCTGGAAGTTGCAGTCGTGGCATTGCTCATCGGCGTATTCATGATTGTCGTGGGACGTCCTCTCAGCGTTTTTCTCTGCCTGCTGCCTTTTGGCAAGAGAATCACCCTCAAGTCACGGCTATTCGTATCGTGGGTAGGATTACGTGGCGCAGTACCCATTATCTTTGCCACCTATCCCGTGGTGGCTAATGTGCCCGGTGCCCATGTCATCTTCAACATCGTATTTTTCATAACCATCGTCTCACTGGTCATCCAGGGTACCACAGTCTCCTGGGTAGCCCGGCTGCTTGGCCTCTCCACCCCGCTGGAAAAGACCGGAAATGATTTCGGAGTTGAGCTGCCCGAAGAGATTGACTCCAACCTGCACGACATGACCATTACACAAGAAATGCTGGAGCAGGCAGACACCCTGAAAGACATGAACCTGCCCAAAGGCACACTGGTGATGATTGTAAAACGTGGCGATGAGTACCTCATTCCGAACGGGACATTAAAACTTCATGCCGGTGACAAGCTGCTTCTTATTTCGGAAAATAGCAAGGAATAAGAATTACAGATAAGTTTCTATCCGTTCCAGGGCAAGAAAAAAGTGGAAACTATTTGCTTTGCATCACTATAAGACCTATCTTTGCGCAGTTTTAACTAAAGTGTGCAACAGCTGAATGGAACAAGAACAAGGGTTCATCGATTATATAGAACAAAGCATTATTAAAAACTGGGATCGCAACGCCCTGACAGACTACAAAGGAATTACACTGCAATACAAAGATGTAGCACGGAAAATAGCCAAATTCCATATCGTATTGGAAAGCGCCGGCATCAGGCCCGGTGACAAGATTGCCGTTTGCGGACGTAACAGTGCACACTGGGCAGTCGCTTTTCTGGCGACGGTTACCTATGGAGCTGTCATCGTTCCCATTCTGCATGAGTTCAAAGCCGACAATATCCACAACATCGTCAACCATTCCGAAGCCAAGCTGCTGTTTGTCGGCGACCGGGCATGGGAAAACCTCAATGAAGAGGCAATGCCCCTGCTGATGGGTATCGTACTGCTGACGGACTTCACTCCGGTAGTTTGCCGCAACGAGCAGCTGATGGAGGCTTTCGAGCATCGCAACGTCCTCTATGGCACACGTTTCCCCAAGAATTTCCGTCCCGAGCATATCAGCTACCGCAAGGAGGAATCACCCGAAGAACTGGCTGTCATAAACTATACTTCGGGCACCACGGGATATTCCAAAGGGGTCATGCTCCCCTATCGCAGCCTTTGGTCCAATGTTGCATATTGCCATGAGATGCTCCCCGTACGTCCGGGCGACCATATTGTATCCATGCTGCCTCTGGGACATGTATTTGGTATGGTGTACGATTTTCTATACGGTTTTTCCGCAGGCGCCCATCTGTATTTCCTTACCCGTATGCCGTCTCCCAAGATTATTGCACAGTCATTCTCCGAAATCAGGCCACGGGTCATTTCGTGTGTACCGCTTATCGTAGAAAAGATTATCAAGAAGGATATCCTGCCCCGGATAGACAATAAAATAGGCAAGCTGCTATTGCGGATGCCCATTGTCAACGATAAAATCAAGGCTGACATGCGCAAAAAGGCAATGGAAGTATTCGGCAGTAATTTCGATGAAATAATCATCGGAGGAGCACCGTTCAATGCCGAAGTGGAACGCTTCCTGAAGCAGATAGGCTTCCCCTATACCATTGCATACGGAATGACGGAATGCGGCCCCATCATTTGTTCCAGCCGCTGGGAAACATTGAAACTGGCCTCTTGTGGCAAGGCAACCACCCGCATGGAAGTAAAGATAGACTCTCCCGACCCTCAGAACGTGGCAGGAGAAATAATCTGTAAAGGTGCCAATCTGATGCTGGGCTATTACAAAAATGCCGAAGCGACTTCCCAAATCATCGATGTAAACGGCTGGCTGCACACCGGCGACCTTGCAACGATGGATACCGAAGGATATGTCACTGTCCGCGGACGCAGCAAAAACATGTTGCTCACAGCCAGTGGTCAGAACATCTACCCCGAGGAGATTGAAAGCAAACTGAACAACATGCCCTATGTGTCCGAATCACTGATCGTATTGCAGAAAGACAAGCTCGTGGCTCTTATCTATCCGGATTTTGACGATGCATTCGCCCATGGTATGGAACAATCGGACATCGAAAAGGTTATGGAGGACAATCGGAATGAATTGAATCTGCAATTACCGGCCTACAGCCAGATTACAAAAGTCAAGATACACTTCGAGGAGTTCGAGAAAACGGCAAAGAAGAGCATTAAAAGATTTATGTATCAGGAAGTAAAAGGGTAAGGGGAATGTGTCAAAACCTTCTTTAACGCTTTATTTTAGGCGCGGATGACGCAGATTTCACGGATTTAGTTTATTGAATCCGCATTATTCCGCGTAATCCGCGCCTAATATTATAACATTATAAAAGTCTTCATGTGCTTTTGACACATTCGCATCCTTTTTGTTAACAAAAATAGAAGCAAAGGAATAAACGGCTAATAAGTGTTATAAAACATACTTTTTTAGTTGGATAATTTGCAGATTTATCAAAAGTCCGTATCTTTGCAATGTGTTTTTCATAGTATTAGATTTAAGGTTAACAAAGGTTGGAGTACAGCGGTACTCCTTTTTTTATGCCCGTAAATCAGATATTCCCGGAAAGCCTCTTCAGTCCCTTCAATACAGATTTATCTTTCACCTCCATGATGCTGATGGCATAGCCGCCACCGGAAGCAGCTTTCAGTTTCAAGACCGTTTTGGGAGAAACGATACCTTCACGGATAACATAAGCTTGCGGATTTGTCTTATAATCGGCATCTTTTGCATCGGCATAGACGGTTGCAATATACTGCTTGTCTGCATCCAGGAAGTCCAGTTTCAGAGTTGAAGCATGTCCGTGCTCACTGCTGGTGCAACCGATAAACCAGTCATTCGTACCTTTTGCCTTACGGGCAACAGTGATGTAACGTCCCGGCTCAGCTTCCAGATAGCGGCTGTCGTCCCAATCCACAGCCACATCTTTGATGAACTGGAAAGCATCCATGAAACGCTCATAATTCTCAGGAAGGTCGGCAGCCATTTGTAGAGGGCTGTACATAGTGACATAAAGTGCCAGCTGACGCGCCAAGGTAGTATTGGCATGCGTATGGCTGTTCGGATTCAACTTATTGATGTCCATTTCAAAGATACCGGGCGTATAGTCCATCGGACCACCCTGCAAACGGGTAAACGGAAGTACCGTTGTGTGGAAGGGCTTGTTACCGGCAAAAGCCTCGTACTCCGTGCCTCGGGCAGATTCATTGCCTATCAGATTGGGATAGGTACGGCATAAACCAGTCGGACGTACCGCTTCATGGGCATTGACCATTATCTTGTGTTTGGCAGCTTCGGTCACGGCGTATAGGTAATGGTTGTTCATCCATTGTCCATAGTGATGCTCGCCACGGGGAATCATATTGCCTACGTAGCCACTCTTTACCGAATTATATCCATATTTATTCATCAGACGGTAGGCAGCTTCCATGTGCCGCTCATAGTTACGGACGGAAGCCGATGTTTCATGGTGCATCATCAGACGGACACCCTTGGAATGAGCATATTCATTCAGATACTTGATGTCAAAATCGGGATAAGGAGTCACGAAATCGAAAACATAATCCTTGGAATTACCGAACCAGTCTTCCCAACCCGTATTCCAACCCTCCACCAATACCTGGTCAAAACCGTGTTCGGCAGCAAAGTCTATGTACTTCTTCACATTAGCCGTGTTGGCCGGATGAATGCCGTTCGGTTTCACCTTGGAATAGTCCGTATCATCCAGTTTCACAGAAGGGAGGTCAAAAGTATATGCCCAGGGCTTTCCCCCTGCAATCATTTCCCACCATACGCCGACATATTTCACCGGCTTAATCCAGGAGGTATCATCATACTTACAAGGCTCATTCAGATTGAGAATCAAATTGGAGGCCAGTATCTCGCGGGCATCATCACTGACTATGACCGTACGCCAGGGAGTATGGCAGGGAGACTGCATATACCCTTTATTTCCTTGAGCATCCGGAGTCAGCCAGGATTCAAAAACGAGGTTCTTGTCATCCAGGTTGAGATGCATGCAAGAGTAGTCCACCAAGGCTGCCTCGTGCAGGTTAAGGTACACTCCATCAGCTGTTTTAAGCTGTATGGAAGTCTGGACACCTGTCGGCGAAAAGACAGTTTGTGACGCATTGTCACTCACAGCTCCCTGCAGCAGTCCACGGATTTCAGAGAGTTTGGACTCCGTGTAATCATATTCCTGGGTATCATAATCTCCCGGAATCCACCAGGCAGTATGGTCGCCGGTCATGGCAAACCGGGAATGCTCTTCCTTTATCACAAAATAAACCAGATTCTTCTGTTGCGGAAACTCATAACGGAATCCCACGCCGTCATCATATACCCGAAAACGGATATTCATAAAACGAGTGGTAGACGGTTGTTCAAGTTCTACCAGCAATTCGTTGTAGTGGTTGCGGATATCTTTTGTTTCCCCCCACACCGGTTGCCAGGTTTCATCGAAAGTGGAAGTAGAAGTCTTTACTACTTTGAAACCATCCATCAGGCTGGTAGCTCCTTTCAGTTCCAATCCCAACGTACTGGGATTGATGACGGGAGTCCCTTTATAATCCACCTGATAGGCTAGTCTCCCGTCTTTTGTCAGTTCAAAATCCAGCTTCACCATGCCCGAAGGGGATGAAATGCCTTCAGCATTCCCCGCCAGGGCAGAAAAAAGCAAAGCTGCGCTAAGTACAAATTTCTTCATAATAATGATATGTTTTTTGTGTTAATAGACAAACTCAATGATATGTTCCTTTCCATCATCCGGCAACCTCAGCAGGCAGGTCCCCTGCTTCTTGTCGGGACACCAGGCAGTTATCGTAAACTCTGTCTCCCGATTTTCTTCCAGCTTTCCGACATTCGTTTTCTTGATTTTCTGACCGTCCAGCAAAGCTGTTTTCGGCATCTGTTCCGTATAGATGCAGAACATCAGGTTTCGTTGGCCGGGTAAGCTATATTTCTCACCGGTCCGTGTACCTACTTTCAGCGTATAGCCTGTGTCGGTAGTCTGGCAAGTAATAGGAGTGCGCATGAACTCTCCACGCAAATATCCTAAATCAGTTCCTGCATCTTCATAAAGCGAGAAGGTAGTTTCACTGCCCGCTGCAGCAGGAAATATCTCAAACGTAACCGGATAGACCGGTTTCTCATCCGTATAGTTCATGACCGGCATTTGAGGTATGATACTTCCCTGCTTTACAAACATAGGAATAGTATTGAGGGGAGCATCCACCGTCATCCATTGCTCACCGCTATATGCTGTGTGTTTGTTGTTGTAGTCAATCCAAGTTCCTTCAGGAAGATACACATTCTTGTTTCGCGCTCCTTTCTTTACCACCGGAGCAACCAGCAGTTCGCTGCCAAACATGAACTGGGCATCCGTAGAGAACGTTTCCATATCTGCCGGATATTCCAGAAACATCGGTCGCATGAGAGGCAACCCCGTTTCGTGTGCTTCGCGGGCATACGTATAGATATAAGGCAAAAGACGATACTTCAATTCGATGGCTGCCTTGGCATTCTTCTCGGCCTCTTCGCCGAACAGCCACGGCTCCACAGCCACGTTGCCCTCATGATGAATGCGGCTCAGGGGATTGAAAGCGCCCATCTGTATCCACCGCGTATAAAGTTCAGCCATCGCAGGATAATCCTCTATATCTCCGCAATAACCGGTAATGTCACAAGTAGTAAAAGGAATAATTCCCAAACCGGCAGACAACAGTACCGGAATCTGATTGGCCATCTGTCCCCAACCCTGCGTCACGTCATCACCGTTTCCACAGTCACCGGTCCAGCCGAAAGTATAGCGTTGCAAGCCCGCAAAAGCGGCACGTGTCATCTGAAATACGCGACGGTTAGGATTCCGTTTTTCAAACTGCTCCTTCACCACCTTATCCCACGTAAGACCATAAACATTGTGAATCTCATCATGCATGCCCAAATGGTGTTTCATCACCAGGCGTTCCGTCTGCTCCTCATTGCTCCAGGCAGGTTCACCCATATCAGTCCAGAAACCGGCAATGCCATCATCAATGGGCTTCTGCTGATAAGCTCCCCACCAGTCTGCCACAGCAGGAAGGGTGAAGTCCACTACGCCACAATTACCGCCCCAGGGCCAGGGCATGTCATAACTCCTGCCGTTGGTGGAGTCCTTTACCAGATACCCTAACCTATCGGCTTCCTCCCATTGCCGCTTATTGGCTTGTGAAATGACCGGATCTTGCGAAACCACCACCTTGAAGCCCATATCCTTGAGGTCTGCAAGCATCTTTTTCGGATTCTCGTAGTTCCCTTTCCGCCACTCAAAATCCTGCAAATACTGTGTCCAGCCTATGTCCTGGTAAATAACATCACAAGGAATTCCGCGCTTACGATAGCCTTCAGCTATTTCATAAGACAATTTCTCGCTCGTCAGCAGTCCCCGGCATTGTGCAAAGCCCAATGCCCATTTAGGAGGCATTATGGGTTTTCCCGTCAGGTCGACATATTGTTTCATGATTTCCTTATAATCCTTCCCGAAGATAAAATAATAAATCATCTCTCCCCCAGGAGCCTCGAAACTGTAGTAATCGCGGCTTTCCGTACCAAACTTAAATTCGGTCTTATACGTATTGTCCAGGAAAATACCATAACGATAACTGCTCATAAAGAACGGAATACTCTTGTAGAGCGGGTCCTCAACGGTACTATAACAAGGCTTGTCACTGTTCCACATCTTGTAGGCTTCGCCGCGACGGTCCAGCTTGCCGGTCTTTTCTCCCAAGCCGAAGAAGTGTTCGTCACGACGGAGGGTCTTGTATTCCAATTTGCGCTGCCCGTTACTGATATGCCCCTTATCGGCATAATCACTGAACAGCAGTTTCTGATACTTGTCGAATATCTGTAAGTTAAACGGAGACTTGTTTACCCGGATACGGAGTTTAGGGGTAAAAATCTCGTAGCAGGCATTCTGTTCGTCCACATGGACGGTACCGACATCCTCCAGGTCCTCATTGACGACGGCAAAGGAAGGATTATTCCGCTGGAAACTACCGTCGGGAGAAAACCATATACGTACCGTAGACTGGCTACACAGACGTAATTGTATGGCAGAACTGTCATTTAAATAGAAGGTCACACTCCGGTCGTCACTGGTATAGGAAGTGCAGTCTCCGGTGCGGTTCTGTGCATTCGCATATACTGAAAATGCACAGACGGCAAAAAATAAAAATATATATTTCTTCATTACTATAATCTGTTTGTTCCTTTATTGGATACTCTTATTCCATCACAAGCATGCTCCAGTACTTCAGCAAGGGCAAGATAAAGGTAACCGTGCCGTCCTTCTGTTCGAATGACAGTTCCTGCGAAGCACCGGCATGGAAATCGGGCGATGCAACCCATATCTTGTTCACTTTACCGGAAACATTCATCTTCAACGGCACGTCGGACACCAGACGCGGTTCGGGCATTGTTCCGTTCAAATCCCTCCAGCTTAAGTTATCCGCATTGAGGAAGTTGAGCAGATGAATGACTTGCCTGCCATTTACATTCTTGGCATATACAGTGATGGCAGACTTCTGCGGCGGCCATGCATTCAGAGAAAGATTCCGCGCAGCATCCGTACAGTTCAGAGAAACGGAAATCTCCGCCTCCGTATCTTTATCACGAAGCAGGTTCTGATAAGCCGTCATAAAGTCATAATAACGAATCATGGCTGTTTTCAGTACATCGTTCATCTGCAAAGCCGTGCTTGGAAAGTACTCGCGGCATAGCATGTGGTCACCCAATTCCAAATGAGAGCCTCCCAAAGCAAATATCACAGCATCCGTCAGCAGCACACCCGGTGTATTGAACTCACCGGTACTGCTACCTGCCTTGTCATAGTTCATATATGCGGCAAACACCGTTTTCAAGGCATGGTTGCCATACTGGTCGTTCGCTTTGATAATGGTGTGCAGATCCTTGAAGCCTGCCTCATCGCCCCATACTTCATTATAAAGGAAATCCACTTTACCCGTACCAGCTATCTGGGAAGCTCCATAGCTGGAGACGGCATTCATCACCAAACGCTTGTCCGGATGCTTCTGTTTCATGGCTTCGATGAACGAGGCATATCCCTTAGGCAGATTTACCTTATTGCCATCATAGTCATAGCGGTCACCCCGGTTTCCCAGTTGGTCTATCTGATAACCGTCAAAGTCCAGATTGGCATAAACATCATCGTTTCTCTGGGCAATATATGCCTGCCATTCCGTATTGGCGGGATTGAGCAGGAAGATATTACTTTTCCAACTGGAGGGCAAGTCATGCGAATCCTTATCCATGCGTCCCGTGTTCTTGAATATGTACCATTCTTCCTTTACCCCGTCGGAAACGGCATCGTCCAAAGCTCCGAAACATAGATTGTAGAACATGGACTTCATGCCCAGGCTGTGTTGTGTAGAGATATACTTCTTCACTACCTCGGTATAGACCTCCCGGTTGGCAATGTCCTTATAGACCTCGTCCAGATGCTCACGCGTACCGCCCAACGGCCAATGATGCTTGTTGTGCCAATCCTGAAACTGTACCCCGTTAATGTGGCAACGGTTCAGGAAAGCCATCTCCTTCTCTATCACTCCATCCACCTTTTTCGAAGCATCAAAAGTGGCAACGAAACCATAACGTGGAAAACGTGTCCAGTCACTGGATACATCTACGGCAATAGTACCAAGAATAACCTCTGTTCCATTCTCTTTTGTACGGTATACATCCACCAGATAACCGGTATAATCGGTTGCCGGAGCAGTCCAAGTCCAAGTAGTACCGACAGCAGCCTGCTCCGATACAACCTTGTCCATTGTCCGGTAGCGGATTTTAGCTCCGGCAGGAAGGGCGTCAGCTGTAAAAGAAACACTCTCGCCCGGCCGGTAACATGCCTTGTCGGTAGTGAGATTGACCGTCAAGTCCGAGGTGACTGGGGTTACTTCCGTAACCCCTCCACTCTCTCCGCCTCCACCGGTACCGCTACCGGTATCATCACTCTCCTTGCTGCATGCAACCAGCAGCAAGGCTACCATTGTTGTATAAACTATCTTCTTCATCTATTGTAGATACCTATTGTTTCACGATTGAAATTGTCTCTTCCAGCTGATTCAAAGTAATCAGATAGGAACCTGCTGTCGTAATCTTCCACTTCTGGTCGATGCCGCCTACCATCACGTCCAGATATTGCGCTTTGAACGCTTCGTCTGATTTATCAAGGAAAAGCATCGGTTCTGTTTCTCCTGCAGGCTGTTTGTCTGCTACAGCCGGCATGAACCAGGCTCCATTCCAATCTTCCTGCTTATCACAAGTAAATTTCAACTCACCGGCATTCAGCGTACCTTTCCAAGTAAACACATACGGATTATCCGTTGTCTGCATCGGCGTAGCATCACCAATCGTCCAACCGGCCGGAGTAGCATCACCTACCATATAAATCATCTCATACGGAGTAAATTCGCTCATCATCATGCGTTCCTTACCACTACGGATATCCATGCAAATCTTGTAGGCCTTGCCGCATTCCCCATCTTTCAGCACCCATTTATTGTCCGGGTCGAACCCTTTCACAAACACCACTTCTGTATCGGTATAAGCAGCATCGGCATTCTTGGCCTTATACATGTTCTCCCAACTTCCATCGGAGGTTCCGAACTTGAATTCCCCTCCTTTGCCCACTTCAAAGAACTTGCCGAAGCGGAACAAGTATGGATCGAGCACATCTTGTTTCATCTTCACGAATCCCCAATCCGTAGCGTTACCCACAAAATAAAGCTGGTCGTAGGCAGGTGCCAACGTCTCTGTCTGGGTCAATGTAAGAACACCGGTAAACAGATTGGCTTCGACGATGTAATTATGGTCTTCTTCGACAACAAAAGGTTCATCCGGCTGGTCATCACTGCTACGAAGAACCAGCAATCCATCTGTTCC
This sequence comes from Bacteroides sp. AM32-11AC, assembly GCF_003603515.1. NCBI lineage: Bacteria > Pseudomonadati > Bacteroidota > Bacteroidia > Bacteroidales > Bacteroidaceae > Bacteroides > Bacteroides sp. AM32-11AC. Next base: position 166,168 of record NZ_QTNH01000004.1, read on the forward strand.
TTTGTTGTAAGAGGGCAGGAATGAGCCTAAGGTCGTGATGAACTTAAATTCACCGGCCACAAGCCGGCCCGTCCATGTAAAGATACCATTGTCCTTGCGGGTCATCTCTGTCGCATCATCGGCACTCCAGCCGCCCGGAGTGGCACTACCTATCAGATAAAGGGTGGATGTGAGCGGTTTATAGGCTGTAACACTGAAAGCAGTGGTAGACACCTGTTTTTCGTCCCGTTCTGTTACAGTAGCTGTCAAGCGCGCTTCCAACGAAATGTTCTCCCCGGCAGTTGCCCCAAAATGGTTGCGCAGGATGTCATTCAATTCCTCCACGCTCTTTTTCCATGAGTATTCTTGTACAGCATTCTCCACAGCTACATAAGAATCTGCAAAATCACTGCCGGTCTTGGTCAATTCCAGCGTATAGGAAATTTTATTACCCGTCCCATAATTGGTTCCCGTAGTCCAGGAAAGCTCCAGGGCATCATCGGCATGTGCCTGCTCATTCAAAACAACTTCCGTCTTGCTGGCCGTCAGTACAAGTTCATTCTGTCCTTTATCCAATTCCATGTAATCATCATCTACACAAGCAGATAAGGCTGCACAGCCCAGTAAGGCAAATACAAGGTGTGAAATATATTTCTTCATATTCTTCTGATTAAATTAATTAATAACCCGGGTTCTGCACCATTAAGGTATTAGCATCCATCTCCGTCTGCGGAATAGGGAACAGCAAGCGGTTCTTGTTCACGTTGCTCTTTCCAATGGAATGCAGGAATTTAATGGCATACTCTCCATTGTTGACACGAATCATGTCGAACCAGCGATGCCCTTCGAAAGCTAGTTCCATGCGGCGCTCATGGATAATCTTTTCACGCATGGTTTCCTGTGACAAGCCCGAAACCTCCGGCAGTCCGGCACGCTTACGTACAATATTCAAAGGCACGGCAGCCTGGTCAGGGCGTCCCATTTCATTCAAAGCTTCGGCCTTCTTCAGCAGGACGTCCGCATAACGATAAATCACGAAGTTGGCAGGATTGGTATTGTATTCCGGAGAAACCGTTTTCGACACCAGAAACTTGCGTACATTGTATCCCGTATTGGAATAAGAGCTTTTGTAAGCCTTACCGTCAAAATCCGGACATCCGGCATAAAGCACGGTCAAATCCTTACGTTTGTCACCGCTCTCATATTGACCCACAAATTCTTCTGTAGGCTGGTTCCAGCCATAACTGCCGGCAACAAAGTCCGAATTACGGGGACCCATGAAAGTTGAAAGCCAGGAAGACTGCGGATTGTTTCCCCAAAAATCATATTCCGTATTGCCCGAATACTGGACCTCGAACAAAGATTCCGGCCCGTTATTGACCAATGCATCGAAATTGTCCTCATACTTGCAGGAAGAAAGGTCATACCCCAAATTTGTTATCTCATCACACAAATCAGACACCTCCTGATAATATTCCGTATGATTAGGAGCCAGCGTCAGATAAATATCTGCCAACATGGCCAAAGCTGCATCTTTGCAGGCACGTCCCACGTTCTCGTCGTCGTAAGAAGACTTGGCAGGAAGCAGGTCAACCGCATTCTTACAATCGGAAATTATCTGGGCATAAGTCTCTTCGACTGTAGCGCGTGCAATGTCTGTCGGTTCTCCCGGATTATAAGGAGCCAAACGCAGTGGAACACCACCGTACAGACGTACCAATACATAGTAATAATGTGCACGGAGAAAATAAGCCTCTCCCAGACAGCGGTTCTTGATTCTCTCTGACACGGCTTCAGCCTCCAGAAGACTATTCAACACAATGTTGCATTGTCCTATCCCCACCCAGGGAGAACGCCACATGTACAATGCCATGCCATTGTCGCTCTGCGTTATGAAGTTAGAAGCTTGTATCGTTTCAAGGCCGTCGGTACCGCCACCGGCACCCACCAAACTGTTACCCGCCACAATATCCAGTGTCCAGATACGCTGGTTGTACATATTGGAAGACTGAAGGGTGCGATAGCAGGCATTGGTCAGAGCAATGGCCACATCATCGGTCACCGTCGTTTCCGGGTCAACCGTATTTTTAGGAGACTTGTCCAGAAAGTCGTTGCAGGAAGCCAGCAGCAATACTGCCAGCATATATAGTAAATTTGTTATCTTTTTCATATCCGAGTCAATCATTAAAAGTTAAAGTTTAATCCTAAGCTGAACGTACGGGAAATGGGGTAACGGTTCTGGTCTATTCCGTTAATACCCACTTCAGGGTCGAAACCGGAATATCCGGTGATGGTAGCCACATTCTCACAAGATAGGGAAAGGCGTGCATTCTCAATCTGGGCTTTCTGTAACCACTGCTTCGGGAAAGTGTATGAGAGTGTGATATTCTTCAAACGCAGATAAGAACCATTCTCCACAAAGCGGTCTGACACGCGTGTATTCTGATTGGGGTCGCCGAACACGGCACGCGGCATCGAATTGCTGGTCCCCTCTCCTTGCCAACGCTTCAGTACGTCGGTAGTCTGGTTATAGGCAGCTGCCATACCGGTATTGTCGATATTGTTGGCATTGTATATCTTATTTCCGGCTATACCTTGTAAGAAAACAGAAAGTTCGAAACCCTTATAGGAAAGGCTATTGTTCATGGAGAACAGCCAACTTGGGTTCGGGTTACCGATGACGGTACGGTCACTATCATTGATGACACCATCGTTGTTCAAATCCCTGAAACGGATATCACCCGGCTCAGCTCCCGGCTGCACGGCATGTGTATTCACTTCGGACTGGTTCTGGAAGATTCCGTCCGTAACATAGCCGTAGAAGACATTAATGGGATAGTCCTTTGCCAGCATCGTTACATAGGAGTTATTGATTTGGTTAATGTAATAAGGAACGTCGCTGTTCAAATCCTTAATTTTATTCTTGTTGTAAGTGGCGGTCAGGTTCGTTTCCCATCCCAGTTCACCGGTAAGATTGATGGTATGCAGACTCATTTCAATACCTTGATTACGTACTTTTCCGGCATTGGTATACGTGGTTGTAGTATCTTCAAATCCCGATGTGATGGGGATAGACGCCTTTACCAGCATGTCTCTCGTCTCCTTCAGATAAGCATCGAACGAGAACATAACGCGTGAATTGAACAGTGAGGCATCAAAACCGATGTTGGTTTGTGCCACCTCTTCCCAATGGATATACGGGTTGGCGAGAGTAGAAGAAACCAGCGCTGTCTGATTGCCGCTCGAAATGCCAAAAGGATATACACTGGTATTGTAGGATGCCAGATAGCTGTAGTTTCCAACACTTGCCTGGCTACCGGTCACACCGTATCCCGCACGCACTTTCAGGTCATTGATATAGTCGTTTTTTGGAAACCACTTTTCCTGAGAGGCACGCCATGCCACAGATACGGAAGGGAAAGTACCCCAGCGATGTTTCTTACCGAAACGGCTGGAACCGTCACGACGAATGGTTGCAGTCAGCAAATAGCGGTCTTCGTAAGAGTAGTTGACACGTGCCATGTAAGAGAGCAATGCCCACTCTGTCTCGTTTCCACCGATGGCATACATTTCCTCGCCATTATCCATTTCGTGCACATTGTCGAACATAAACACATTCTTCTGCGCATTCAGGTAGTCATTGGTGTTCCATTGGGCAGACATACCGGCCATCAATCCCACACGATGTTTTTCTGCAAAAGTATGGTCGAATAGGAAATAGTTGTCCCACAAATAAGTGAACGACTTGTTATCGCTCTTATAACGTGAAGTCTCCTCTGTGGGAGTGGGTTTCCAGTTATACTTGGGGGTAAAGTTGTCTATGAACCAGAATTTGGCATCGTAGCCGAAAGTACTTTTAAACTTAAGCCATTTGGTAAAAGTAAGTTCTGCCGTCAAGTTGGCCAGGAAGTTATATCCATCAGTCTGACTCTTGTTCAGTTCCGTCGGTCCAATGGGGTTGCGCGTGCTGCCATACCATTCCGAGTTACCATCAGGGCCACTCCAACTGCCATCTTCATTCTTCACCGGATAAATGGGGAGCGCTTTCAGCGCATCACCTATATTATAGCTGCCCGACTTCTTCGTATCGGCACTGAACGTAATGTTATTGGAGAACTTCAACCATTTCAAGACTTGCGCATCACTGTTGGACTGGAATGTGAAGCGACGGTAATTCACACTCTTCACGATACCGGACTGATCCAGAAAACCACCGGACACATAATAATGGGATTTCTCGTTACCGCCGGAATAACTTACCGTATAGTTCTGCATCACACCCGTACGGAGCAATTCATCCATCCAGTCGGTACCTGCACCCAATTCAGAAGGATTGGCCCATTCCGGATTAGGATTGCGTCCACTGTTCACCATCATGTCATTACTCAACTCGGCATACTGCGCCGCGTTCAATAAAGAAGGTACGTTCGTAGCATTCTGGAAAGAGTAATTGGCAGATACAGCAAGTTTTCCTTTTCCTTCCGTACCGCGTTTGGTGGTAATCATCACAACTCCATTAGCTCCCCGGGAACCGTAGATGGCTGTGGCCGAAGCATCCTTCAATACATCCAAACGTTCCACATCGGCCATATTTAAGGAAGACAAGCCCAAGTCGGTAGGCACTCCGTCAATCACGACCAGCGGGTCGCAGTTGTTGATAGAACCCAAACCACGAATCTTGATGGATACATTGTCTCCCGGTTTACCGGCATCTACAATCTGCACACCTGAGATTTTTCCCTGGATGGCTTGTCCCAAATTGGATACGGGGGAATCCTTGATATCCTTGTTACCGATGGAGGACACTGCTCCTGTAAGGTCGCTTTTCTTCATGGTGCCATACCCTATCACCACCACTTCATCCAGCATTTCGGCATCTTCAGACAAAACTACCTGAAGCTGTTTCTGTCCCTTCACCTGCACCTCTTGAGTCTTATAGCCTACAAATGAAACGACAAGAGTACCGTTCGAAGACATGTTCAAAGAGAAATCACCGTCAATACCGGTTATTGTCCCATTTGTGGTTCCTTTTTCCATTACACTGGCGCCAATAACCGTTTCACCGGTCTGGTCTTTCACTACACCTTGTACTGTAATTTGCTGTGCGAACATGCACATCGGAAGTAACATTCCTATCAGACAAACCATCATCCGTAGCCTGCTGATTGGCATTTTGTACTTTTGCATAATATAAGAATTTAAAGTTAATAATAAAAACATAAATCACATGTGTCACTCTTTCCGAAGAGGAACAATGCAAATGTATCAGATAAGAGAAGCCAATAGTGGAGGAAAGAGTAAAAAAGTAGTGGTTTACATCATTCAAAAAGGCTTAAACCACTATATATCAATAATATACAAAATTATTACCCAACTAAAAAAGTAGTGAAAATATAAGGGTAAAAGAGACACTTCCAAGCTTCAAAACCCCTATTCTCAGTTCTTCGACTTGCCAATTGTCATCACTTCCTGTTCCAACAAGTCGCGGTCACCGGCAGCCTTGTTGCGAACCTTCGTACGATAGTTATAAATGGTGGTAACAGAATACCGAAGGAACTGGGCTATCTTCACGCTGTCAGTAATGCCCAAACGTATCAATGCAAAGATGCGCAACTCTGTATTCATCCGTTCGCCGGCTTTCAAGGATATTTGCTCATCATCGGCAAGCAGGGCATTGAAGTCTTCTACAAAAGTAGGAAACAGCTGCAGGAAGGTATTATCAAAGTTGGTATAGAATTCCTTTAATTCCCCCTCTATGAATTTAGAAGACTTGATGTTCTTGTAGAGTTCCTCCACATTTCCGGTAGCGGCAATCTTTCCCAGCGACCGGCGGTAATTGTCCATCTTTTCCAAATAGACCGAGCACTGGTCCATATAACGGCCGATATACTCCTCCTTCAGATAGGAGTTTTCGGCAATGCTGTGGTTGGCCTCCTTGAGTTGTGCATTGGAAAGGTGAAGCTCATCATTCAGCTCCTTCAACCGTTTGTTGGCGTCAATCACTTCCCTGCGGGCGGCAGCCACTTTCTTCATCTGCTTGTATACATAAAATATGGCAAGCAACAGAAAAAGTGAAAGTAGGCTGATAGATACCAGTGCCCATTTCATCTGCTCCTGCTGCTTCTCCGTCTTTTGCTGGTAAGCATCATTAATGATAGGAAAGATTTCCAGAATCTCCAGCTTGCGCAACCGGGCATTGCAGGCGGCTGCATCTTCCATACATATCTTTACATAAGAATAGGCACGCTCGATGTCTCCTTCCTGGTAAAGCAGTACGGCGAGCTTGCGTAAAGAGATATATTCACGGACAGCGGTTTTCATATCCGCCATAGCAGAAACAATCAGGTATTCCTTTTCCTTCTCTTTGTCCCCTTTCAGCCGGTAAGACTCTGATAAAGTATAGGCACAAATCGCAACGTCGTGTTCATAGTCCTTCTGCAGCGCCAGATAATCCGTCAGCAAACGGATGGCCTTGTCATATTCATTGCGTACATTATACTGGTCGGACTGAATCAAGGTATGTATCAGAAGATTATCTTTATTGACCAACAGCAACGAATCACGATATTTGTCCGTAAGCTCCGTATAAAGCTTCTTTTCATATGCCGTCACGGCATAATCGGCCATAAGGCCATAGACCGTACGGTAGATATGGTAATAATATGGATGGATATCCACCGGCAACCGGTCTATATGGATATTCCGCATCAAATCCATAACTTCCTTATACATACCGGTCATTCCCAAAACATCTGCTTTATTCATGCGGGCATTGTCTATGTATTCCCGGTTTCCAAGACGTATGGCTATCTGTTCCCTTTCCTCGGCCATGTGCAATGCAGAATCCGTATTGAACGAACGGTACTCATCCAGCAATGTGCCAAGAATGGCAAAACGTTCTTCATCCGGTATCTGTCGATGCAACTGTCTTTTCAGTTCCACCAGTTTCAGCTCTTTCTGCTCCATATATATGGGACGCTCCTTTATCGCCTGGTCCAGTTTCAGCAGCAAAGAATCCGCCCGGCTGCTGTCTGCAGCATGAAGGCGGCACATACAGATGGTACAAAGACACAAGAATATGATTATATTTTTCATCCGGCTTTCCGATTAGTTAAAGGCAATACTTTTTGAGAATCCTCATGCAAAAGTAATTAAAATACCATAAAAACCTATTCTACTATCATTAAAAGCTCGAAAGCAGAGTGATAAAAAGGCATACTGCAAGCAAAAGAATCAAAATATTGAATTACCTTTACGGAAAATCCAAAGAAAGACCATATCATAAATATCATCCGAGCATCATGGATATACACACATTTATTGCCAATTATCAGGAAGCTTTCGGCCAACACGCCGAACTCCCCATCGCCTTTTGGTATTCAGACCGAATGGAGGCATCTACAGAGAAAGTAACCGGTTGTCTCTTCAAATGCATGAAACAAGTCAGAGACGGCAAAACCGTCAGTCTCAGCAACAAAACAATTACCTGCGGAGGAGGCAAGTTCTATACCGGATTTACAGAAATGCCCGAGCGCGTCCCGGGGTTTGTCTCTTTGAAAGAGAAATACAAGAAGACTCCCGAAATGGTGGTAGATTTTGTCAATGAGCTACAGATTTCCAGAACTGACAAAGCCTATCTGCATTTTGCCCGCATAGACAAGATACCTTCCTTTGATGAAGTGGAAGGACTGCTGTTCCTGCCAACTCCCGACATTCTATCCGGACTGGCGACATGGACCTTCTTCGACAACAATGCATCGGATGCCGTAGCAGCCCCATTCGGCTCCGGCTGCTGTTCCGTCATTACCCAAACCATCATTGAAAACCGGAAACAAGGGAAACGTACTTTCCTGGGATTCTTCGACCCCTCCGTCCGCCCATACTTCGAAGCGGACTTATTGAGCTTCACTATCCCCATGTCCCGATTCAAGGAAATGTATCACACCATGCGCGAAAGCTGTCTGTTCGATACACATGCCTGGGGAAAAATCAAGGAAAGGATACAGCTTTCCCAATCAAGAGACGTACATATCCTCCCCTCTCCCATTTCCTTCCCCATCCTTCCGGACATTTATCTGCAGGAAATCAGAATGGAAGAGGCCGCAGCCATCTACCATGCCATCGACACACACCGGGATTACTTAAGAACATGGCTGCCATTTGTGGATAATATGCGCACAACAGCTGATGAAGAAGCTTTTTTACGTCAGGTACTATCTGCTCCTGCCGAACGAAATGAACCTATATTCGGTATTTGGAACCAGCAGCATGAAATCTGCGGACTGATAGGTTTCCATTTCTCCGATTTCGACAACCACCGTACAGAACTCGGCTATTGGCTACTGCCGGAATACCAGCACCGGGGCATCATTACTGAAAGTGTCCGCAAGCTGTGTCTGTGGGCCGTACAAGAAAAAGAGATAAAGCGGATACAAATTCGCTGTGCCGTGGGCAATGCAGCCAGCAACGCAGTACCGGTTCGCCTCGGTTTCATCCATGAGGGAACAGAACGTTGCGGAGAACTGCTGGCTTCTGGAGAATATACAGACATACATATATACAGCATCTTGAAAGAAGAAGTGCTGGCCAACCTCAAACGATAAAATATCAAATTATATATCAACTATTGAAATTATACATGGAACAACAACCTCATCTCAATGACCACAACAAGCAGGAGTACCCTCCTATGCATACAACGGAGCACATCATCAACCAAACCATGATAAGGTTATTCGGTTGCGGCCGCTCCATATCAGCACACATAGAACGGAAGAAAAGCAAGCTGGACTACCGTCTTGCCGCCTGCCCCACGGAAGAAGAAATAAAGAAGCTGGAAGAGGCCGTAAACGAGGTAATCGCCCGACAGCTGCCCATCACAACAGAATTCATTACGCAAGAGGAAGCGCAAGGACGTTTCGACTTGGAACGCCTGCCCGATGGTGCTTCGGAAACGGTACGTGTCGTGAAAGTAGGCGATTACGACGAATGCCTCTGCATCGGAGTACATGTGGAGAATACATCAGAAATCGGAACCTTCAAAATCATCAGTCACGATTGGAACGAAGAAGCCAAGCGTTGGAGAATGCGTTTTAAATTAGTCTGAAAATCTATCAATTTTAAATAAATAAGATAGCAAAATGGCATTAAACAAGCAAATAAGTCAGTTCTTCAATGACAAATAGTCAATAGAGTCAGCAAAGACCGGTTGGCATAAGGTTTGCAATATAGTTAGCGAACGACGGTTCAAGAAACGGACGGTGAAAAAAACAAAAGGCAGACACCCGAAGACAAAGAACCGGAGTTCAAAACTAAATAGCATGTTTAACTTAAACAATAGGAGACTATAACTATGATGCCTGTAAGAAGAAACCAAAATTGGTTACCGAGTATTTTTAATGATTTCTTTGACAATGATTGGATGGTAAAAGCAAATGCCACCGCCCCTGCCATCAACGTATTCGAAACAGCAAAAGAGTACAAAGTTGAATTGGCTGCTCCCGGTATGACAAAAGAAGACTTCAACGTTCACATCGACGAAGAAAACAACCTGGTCATCAGCATGGAAAAGAAAACAGAAAGCAAGGAAGAGAACAACAAGGACGAAAAGAAGGAAGGCCGCTACTTACGCCGCGAATTCTCATACACCAAGTTCCAGCAAACCATGATTCTTCCGGACGATGTCGATAAGGAAAAGATTGGTGCCCATGTAGAAAACGGCGTGTTGAACATTACATTGCCTAAGTTTACAGAAGCAGAAAAAGAAAAGGCCAAGAAATTCATCGACGTAAAATAACGCCCGACCATTAAAAAGAAAATCTCCCGCTGCACAAGATAATGCAACGGGAGATTTTTTATATCCATAGCTATGCGGAACTATTTCTTTTTCCCTTTCAGAAAACGGTCTGTCAGCCACTTGCGCACCGGTTCGTCGTACAGTTTCAAACAAGCATAAGCAAGAACAAAGGCTCCAACGAAAGTAAGTATCATATAAGGGATACCTTCCACCATTGTAGCGTTATTGTTGCATACCCAAGCCGTATAAGTATATACCAACGGATAATGGGTAATATAAATCGGATAGGAAATATCTCCCAGGAACTTGCATACGGCAGTAGAGCGCTTACCGGTCACCTTGCCGCCCGCTCCCATTGAAACAATGACCGGGAAGATGCAGATAATACAGAAAGCCTCGTAAAGCCCGTTCATCCAGTAACCATCCTCACCTCCGATACGGGGAATGGAAAGAACCACCACAATCAGCAGGCTGCACCACCAGAAAGCACGCTTTTCAAGCCGTATCAGCCAGCCGAGGCGTGACAGAAGCAATCCGCCGAAGAACGGATACATCAGCCGGACCATACCCACATACTGCTGTTCCCAGTTCAAGGCCCAACCACCCACAATATCGCCGGCAGGAGCAGTCAGACAACGGTATACCGTAAAACACCCTGCCACAAATACCAGCACCGACAGGGCCACCTTATTGAACTTGCGTACAAACAACGCATACAGAATATTACCGATATATTCATAATAGAGCGACCATGCCGGGCCATTCAACGGATGCATTTCCGTCCAGCCGCGAATGTCGAACTTCAGCGGAAGAGGAAGCAAGGTACAGCCCAGCAACATCACCAGCAGCATTGTTCCGATGGACGTATTCTCGATAGGTGGAAAACAAGGCGACTCCTGAAAATAGAAAAAGGCAGCGCCCACAATGCTTCCCATAATCACCATAGGATGCAGGCGGATGATACGGCGTTTGAAGAAAGTGCCCACGGTCATCCGGTTCCAACGGTCATCATAAGCATAGCCGATAACAAAACCGGAAAGCATGAAGAAGAAATCCACTGCCAGATAACCATGATTGATAATTTGAGTAAGATGGCTGCCACCTGCATGTGCTTCAAAAAGATGGAAGATAATAACCATGACAGCCGCCACGCCACGAAGTCCGTCAAGAATCTCATAATGCGGTTTCGAGGCAAGATAAGTAGTCTGTGTATTCATTTTGGTATAAGATATTTATTTATTCGCGTGCAAAGATAAGAGTTTTTTCCAATAAGGGAACTGATAAATATCATATAAACTCTATCAATCAATTACTAAGCAAAACAGATATTTTTCATCATTAGATACATATCACTATTTGCACCCTTTTTTCCGCACAAAAAACAGCTTTTATTATCCATAATAAAAGGGCTACACCTTTTCCTCCTCATGGTGTAGCCTTAAACACAAAAGGGTGTAGCTATCCAAGGCAAATGGTGTAGCCCTTCTTCAAAAAAGAGAGCCAAATAGGATAATAATAAAGAAAAATCAGTTAACTACTTTTCTTATAACTTTTTACCGCCCACAGATTGAAGACCAATGCAAAGACCAACACGGCTCCCAGTTGCGGAAGCAGTTCGGCAAATCCGCCACCACGGAGATAGATGGTACGCATCACCTCCACAAAATAGCGTAGCGGATTGATGCACGTAATCCATTGCGCCCACTCAGGCATACTGTGGATAGGGGTGAAAAGACCACTCATCAGAATAAGGATAAGCATGAAGAACCACATGACAAACATGGCCTGCTGCAACGTGGTCGAATGATTGGATATGACCAGCCCGAACCCCGACACCACCGGTAGAGAAAACAGCGCCATGCCGTAGATAGTGAGGAAATGTCCCGCCGGCAGAATGCCGTAAAGTACCCATGCCAGAACGAAACAGATGGTCAGCACCACAAAACCTATCAGCCAGTAAGGTATCAGCTTGGCGGCAATGAAAGTGAACTTGCCGACGGGGGTGACATTTATCTGCTCGATGGTGCCCGCCTCCTTCTCGCCCACCACATTGAGGGCAGGGAGAAAACCGCAAATCAGCGTCAGCAGCATTACCATGAGGGCAGGAATCATGAAAAGCTTGTAGTTCAGCGTGGGGTTGTAAAGATTCTGCGTAGTGATGTCCACCCGGGGAAGCGGCTTCCCGGCAAGCCCTTGCGAAGACGACTCCGAACCCAGTTCACGGGTATAGTCACTGATGATGGAAGACAAGTAGGATCCTCCCAGACTGCCCTTCGTGCCGTTCACGGCATTGGCCGCCACCAGCAGACGAGGCGCCTCTCCCTTCACCCAATCCTTTTCGAAATCACGGGGAATCTCCAGCACGACATCTGCCGAACCTGCTTCAATGGCCAGCAAAGCCTCATCGTATGTATCGGGAAGCGCTGTCAGGCAGAAATAAGTGGATGCACCGATTTTATCTACCAGACGGCGAGACAAGACGCTGTGGTCATTGTCCACTATATTCAGATTGATGTTCTTTATCTCCAGATTGGCGGCCCAGGGCATCAGTATCATAATCATGCACGGGAAAATGAAAATCAGCTTGGGCAGGAAGGAGTTGCGGAACAACTGCTTGAATTCCTTTTCAATGAGAAACTTTATCATAAGACGATATTTTAAAGATTTTAGACACAAGAACAAAAGAACAGATTTCCCGTATCCTTTTGTCCTTATGTTCTTCTGCCTGAATAATTAATACAAAATTCATATCCGCTCTTTACTCAAGCCGATGCTTGAATTTCTTGAAACTCACCGTTATCAGCAATACCGCCATCGTGGCAAGTATGCCGACCTCCATCAGCACAAGCGAAACATCCACTCCCTCAATCATCAGCTTACGCACCGCCTGGATATACCAGCGTGCAGGAAGCACAGCTGAAATGGCCTGCAGGATAACGGGCATACTCTCAATGGGGAATATCATGCCCGAAAGCAACATGGTGGGCATCATCAGCATCAGTCCGGACACCAGCATGGCGGCAACCTGCGTCCGGGTGACCGTAGAAATCAGCAGCCCCAGCGCCAGGGAGACAAAGATGAATAGCAGCGACACCACCACCAGCCAGAACAAGCTGCCCGCCACGGGAACATCGAGCACATAGACCGAAAGCAGAAGAATGGTGGTCAAGTTGACAAACGACAGCACAAAATAGGGCACCGCCTTTGCCAGAATGATGAAAAGCGGTTTGACGGGAGAAACCAGCAGGACCTCCATCGTCCCCGTCTCCTTCTCGCGCACAATGGAGATGGAGGTCATCATGGCGCAAATCAGCATCAGAATAAGCCCCATGACACCCGGCACGAAGTTGTAGGCACTCTTCATCTGCGGATTGTACAGCAGCTTGAGCTGGGGTACGATGGCAGCGGCATGCACTCCCGGCAGAAGCATCTCCTGCCCGGCAGAGGAGATGATGTTTGCGGCATAGCCTGCCTGCATAGTCGCCATATTGGGGTCTGTGGCGTCGGAGACAAGCTGCACGCGCGCCTCGCCGGTATAAAGCTTGTCCGAGAAACGCTCGCTGAAAACAAGCGCCATGTCAATCTCCCCTCTTCCGAAAGAAGCCTCCATATCGGCGGGAGAATGCAGGCGGCGGATGACGGTGAAGTATTCGCTTGCATCCATGCGGTCGATGATACGGCGGGTAACTACGTCATTCGACGGGTCGAGCACCGCCACACGCACGTTCTTCACCTCGGTGGTGATGGCAAAACCGAAAAGGATTATCTGCACGATGGGCATGCCCAGCAGAATCAGCATCGTGCGCCGGTCGCGGAAGATATGGAAGAACTCTTTTCGGATGAAAGATATGAATTGTTTCATTGTCTATATTTATATTTAGGCTCGGATAATGCGGATTTCACGGATTTTCAGTCGGCGGTTCGCACGGCTTGACGAGCCAGTTGTTGGAATACATCGTCCATCGTAGTGGCATTGAACTGCCGTTTCAGCTCCCCGGGAGTGTCGAGTGCACGGATGACGCCGTCTACCATGATGGAGATGCGGTCGCAATACTCCGCCTCGTCCATAAAGTGGGTGGTGACAAAGACGGTGATGCCCTCGTCGGCAGCCTGGTAAATCAGCTCCCAGAACTGGCGGCGCGTGGCAGGGTCCACCCCACCCGTAGGCTCATCCAGAAAGACAATCTTGGGACGGTGGAAGATGGAGACGGAGAAGGCCAGCTTCTGCTTCCAGCCCAGCGGAAGGCTTTTCACCAGTGTATCCCGTTCCTTTTCCAGCCCGAGGCGGAGGAGCAGCTCATCCGTCTTGGGGGCAATCTCCGCTTCGGGGATGCCGTAGATACCGGCAAAGAGGCGGATATTCTCCCACACCTTGAGGTCTTCGTAAAGGGAAAATTTCTGGCTCATGTAGCCGATGTTCTTCTTCACTTCTTCGGGTTGGGAAGCCACATCGAAACCTGCCACACATGCCTTGCCGCCGGTGGGGCGGCTAAGTCCCGTAAGCATGCGCATGGCGGTGGTCTTGCCTGCCCCGTTGGCTCCCAGGAAACCGAAAATCTCGCCCCGATGGACTTGGAAGGAGATGTGGTCTACAGCGGTGAAATTACCGAACCGCTTGGTCAACCCTTCCACCTCAATCACCTTGTTTTCGTGGTTTTCCACCCGTTCGTGCTGCAAGCCCGGAGGGCAGAGGATGCCCGCAAAGCGTGTCAGGATACGGTCGGGGGTATCGATGCCTTTTATCTCTCCTTCGTTGATGAAGGCGATGCGGTCGCATTGGCGCGCTTCGTCGATGATGGGGGTGGAAGCAATGATGGTGATACCCTGCTCCTTCAGTCGGCGAAGCATTCCCCAGAATTCCTTGCGGGACACGGGGTCGACGCCCGTAGTGGGTTCGTCCAGAAAGAGGACATCCGGTTTATGGATAAGGGCACAGCTAAGGGCGAGTTTCTGCTTCATGCCGCCGGACAACGCTCCGGCGCGGCGCTTGCGGAAAGGTTCTATCTGCCGGTAAATGTCGCGCACCAAATCATAATTCTCCTCGATGGTGGTGTGGAAGACGGTGGCGAAGAAATTGAGATTCTCCTCCACCGTCAAGTCCGGATAGAGGGAGAAGCGTCCGGGCATATACCCCACCCGCCTGCGGATGGCTTTGTAGTCCTTCACCACATCCAGACCGCAGACCGAAGCCGAGCCTCCGTCGGCAAGCAGCAAAGTGGTGAGGATGCGGAAAAGCGATGTCTTGCCCGCACCGTCCGGCCCGATGATGCCGAAAAGCTCACCGGGAGCCACTGACAGAGAGACACCCCGCAGGGCTTCCACGCTGCCGTAACGTTTGGAGATATTAGTTAAAGTTACAGCCTCCATACATTCCTATTTTCAGCATCCCGTCATTCTTCACGGCAATCTTTACAGCATAGACCAGATTGGCGCGCTCGTCTTTCGTCAGGATAGTTTTTGGAGTGAACTCGGACGTATCGGAAATCCAGGTGACGATGCCGGGGTATTCTTTCCGCACTTCCTTTCCATAATCCGCATAAACCTTCACTTGCTGCCCCAGCTTGATTTCGGCAAGCTGCTCGGAGGTGATGTAGGCACGGAGGTAAATCTGCTCCATATCCGCCACTTTGAAAAGAGGGGTGCCGGGAGCAGCCAGTTCTCCGGCTTCGGCATATTGGGCAAGGACGGTTCCCGTCAGCGGAGAGGTGATGTGGCATTTGCGCAACTGGTCTTCTATCTGCGCCACCTGGATGCCGACAGAGGAACTTTGCCACGTCAGGCTCCGGTCACTGTTGCGCAGGGTGGAGTTCTGTGCGTCGAGCTGCTTGCGGAGGACTTCGAGAAGGGACTCGGCATCATCCAGTTGCTTCTGGTTGGCGGCACCCACACGGAGCAGGTTGGACACACGGTCGCGCTCGCGCCGTGCCTGCACAATCTGTTCCTGAGTGGCGGCTACTTGCTTCAGGATATCAGGCCGCTGGCCTTCCACGGACTTGACACTGGCCTCCAACTGGAGTTTCTTCAGATAGAGTTGGACGGTATCTATAATGCCTACCTCCTGCCCGTCTTTCAGTGTCGTGCCTTCCTCGATGTCGAAACTCAGCAATTTTCCAGACGCCTCGGCAGAAACGATGACTTCGGTAGCCTCGAACGTTCCCGTCGCATCATATTTCGGAGTACCGCCGGTACAGGCGGCAAGGAGAAATAAAAAAGGAAATAATTTCAATGATTTCATACTATTTCAAGTTATAAATTACGGATTATAGTCATTAATTGTTCAGCGTATATTTCAGCTGCCAGATGTTCATCAGCAACTGCACCTCATGCAATGCCTTGGTCTGTCGTGCCATACTTTCGTTGGTAATCTCCCGCAGCATATCGGTCACGGTCATTGTCCCGTTCTGCACCTTGGCCTCGGCTGCACGGCGGATATTCCCACGCAGACGGATAATCTCGTCATCATCCGCCATCTGGCGGCGCATGGATACAATGCCCGCATCCTGCTGCGTAGCCTGCAGGCGAATGTTGAAAAGGAACACATCCCGGCCGGTCTCTATCTGTTGGCGGGTATTGTCTATCCTGCGGCGGTCGTTCTTCAACGTATACAGACTGCCGAAATTCCAGGACATGCGCACCCCCGCCATGTAATAGGCGTTGAATTCATCTTTCAGCATATTCAATCCCGGATTGCCGTATGCCCCTTGTACAAAAAGGCCGAAACGCGGCATCAACCGGGTGTTCAAGGCTGCCTCCTGCTGGTGGAGTTGCTCTCCCTGCGCATCGTACCAACGAAGTTCGGGACGGTTGTTCATCTGCCGGTCTATGTTTTCTTCGGCAGCCGGTTTCAATAAAACCGTTTCGGAAGAGAGGTCCTTGCCCGTAAAGGCAGCAAGCATGCTGAGGTATGCACGGCGGGTGGTCTCCAATTCCACACGGTGCTGCCTGGTGTTCAGTTGCTCTACGCTGACTGCATCCAGGTCGCTCAGGGTGGCGATGCCATTGGCTATATAGTCGGCTACCTGCTTGTGGGTTCTTCCTAAATCTTCTTGCAAGAGGCTGTTCTGTTTCAGCTGTTCGTCCAACAGCAGGATGCCGAAAAAGAGCTGGTTCACCCGGTCAGTCAAGGCATACATGTCTACATGCTGTTTTTCCAGTTCCACTTCCGAGGCGGCACGCGTCAATCGTTTTCTGGAACGTATATCCCCACCATCCCAGAGGGTCTGCTGCACTTCGAGCATCACCTGGTACTGGTCTTTCGAAGCAGTCTTGATGTCGAGATTAGGGATTTCGACCGGTAGCCGGGTGATGTCACTCTGGTACGTGGCCTTGCCGGATAGGGAAAACTGGGGCAAGTAACCTTTTCCGGCATTGGAGAGGTCGTACCCGCGTGCCTTTTCTATCAGTCCGTATTGCCTGACCAACGGATAATTGTCTTGCGCCCGGCGCTGGCACTCTTCCAACGTGAGCTGGGCATGTGCCAGCATGGCGGCAAGAGAAAGGGTAAAAAAGAAAACGGTTCGTTTCATATCCATTCTGTTTCTTGTTTATTCTACATGGTTTTGTTCTATACACATGCAAAGATAAAGGCATAACCCTATAACCTTACAATCCATTTGTGCGCAAAGATGTTCTAATAGTACGACATTTCGTAGAAAAAGACAAATAATAGGAACACTTTATTATCTTTGCGGTGGAAATATACATTATTCATAAAGGGAAAGATATGGAAAAGAACAAACCGATAAGCGTCGCATTCGAGGACATCCGCAACAATCCGGATTTTATAGAACATTCCGAATACAGATTTATAAACGACGATTTGGGAATGGTCATCAGTTTTCAAGCAATGGGATTCAGGCTATTCCGCACCCAGCAACCTTATCGTGCCAAAGAAGGAAGGATTGTACGCATCATGCAAGGTAAGGGCCGAATCTCCATCAATCTTATCGAATATGAAGCTACAGCCCACGATATTATTATCATCCCTGACAATTCGCTGATAGAAATATCGGAAGTCAGTCCCGACTACGAATTCCAAGTCATCATGCCCACTGCCAATTTTCTGCCCGTACTACAGAATTCCATTCTTTCGGAAGCTTATACACGAAACGGAATCCGCCTTTCATGCAACAACGAGGAATGGGCACACATCAGCAGCTTCTTCTCTTTATTGTGGAATATACTACATTGTTTGCCCTACCGCCGCGGAGCTGTACAGCACTTGATTGTCTCACTTCTCTATAACCTTAAGTATATCCACGAGCACACATGCAAGTCAACTCCGGCACGCCTTTCACGCCAGGAAGAGCTATTCCGCCGCTTCATCGCTTTGGTGAACCAACACAGCAAGCACGAACGCAACGTCAACTTCTATGCCGACAAGCTATGCCTGACACCGCACTATCTGAGTTCGGTGATACGTGAAACAAGCGGACAAACCGTGATGCAATGGATTAATCAAGCAGTTATCCTCGAAGCCAAAGTATTGCTGAAACACAGTAATCTACTGGTGTTTCAAATATCAGACGAACTGAACTTTCCCAATCCGTCGTTCTTCTCGAAGTTCTTCAAACGTATGACGGGGATGACACCGGCGGAATACCAGAAACAAACCTGACCTCAAAACAGCTGTCCTATACGGGAGCCTGACGGTCCGTCGCAAGAGTCCGCTTCCAATGCCAGCATCCCTTGTTTGGCTGCCAGTCCACCGGCATAGCCTATCAGCGTATGGTTGCTGCCCACCACACGATGGCAGGGGATGAGTATGGAGAGGGCATTTGCCCCATTGGCAGCCGCCACCGCACGTACGGCTTTCGGATTGCCCAGCTTTCGTGAAAGCTCGCCGTAGGACACTGTTTTTCCGTAAGGGATGTTCTGCAACTCCTGCCACACCGTCCGCTGGAATTCTGTTCCGACTGCAAGCAGTGGAACATCGAATATGGTCCGCTTACAGGCAAAATACTCATCCAACTGAATGATTGCCCTTGCAATCACTTCCGAAGTGCCTTCCTCATAATCGGCATGCAGCGCCTGCCGTATGCGCTTATCAACGGTTACTCTACGTTTCTCGTTCAGCATCCAGTCGCATAGGCAGAGTTTATCGCCGAAAGAGCCGAGGAGCAACTCGCCATAAGGAGATTGATAGTATTGGGTCAAAATTGTTTCCATCGAACTTAGTTTTCAGCAAAGATAGCAAATTAAATTATCATTTGTACTCCGCCCACGACTTGATAGCCAAATCATCCGGCGTCATCGTGCAGAATGCATTGATGAACGCACTTGCCAGACGGGCATTCGTTATCAACGGAATATTGAGGTCGATGGCGGCACGGCGTATCTTGTAGCCGTTATCCAACTCGCCTGCGGTGAGGTTCTTCGGAATATTGACCACCATGTCTATCTCCTTGCGGTGCAGCATGTCGAGTGCCTGCGGCTGGCGTTCGGGTTCGCTGGGCCAGTAGACGCGCGTATTCTCCACACCGTTCTCCGTAAGGAAGTTGCTGGAACCACCCGTGGCAAATATCTTATACCCCTTCTTCTGAAGCATACGCGCGGCAGAAAGCATGTCCACTTTCTGCTTCGGAGTACCGGTAGAAAGCAGGATATTTTTCTCTGGAATACGATATCCCACGGAGAGCATCGCCTTGAGAATGGCGCAGGAAGTATCGCTGCCGATGCAACCCACCTCGCCCGTGCTTGCCATATCCACACCCAGTACCGGGTCGGCCTTCTGCAGACGGTTGAAGGAGAACTGGCTCGCCTTGATGCCTACGTAATCCAAATCGAACAGATTCTTGTCCGGCTTCTGTACCGGAATGCCGAGCATCACCTTCGTGGCAAGTTCAATAAGGTTTATCTTCAGCACCTTGCTGACAAACGGGAACGAACGGCTGGCACGGAGGTTGCACTCAATCACCTTGATGTCGTTCTCGCGTGCCAGATACTGGATATTGAACGGACCGGAGATGTTCAGCTCACGGGCAATCTCGCGGCTGATGCGCTTGATGCGGCGCACCGTCTCCACATACAACTTTTGTGGCGGGAACTGGATAGTGGCGTCACCGGAATGCACTCCGGCAAACTCGATATGCTCGCTGATGGCATATGCGATAATCTCTCCATCTTGCGCCACAGCATCCATCTCCACCTCCTTGGCATGCTCAATGAACTGGCTCACCACTACGGGATGTTTCTTGCTGACATTCGCCGCCAGCTTCAGGAAGCGTTCCAGCTCCTCCCGGTTGGAACAGACGTTCATCGCAGCGCCGGACAATACGTAGGAAGGACGGACCAATACCGGGAAGCCCACCTTATCCACAAAGGCGTTGATGTCCTCCAGGGAGGTCAGCGCCCGCCATTCGGGTTGGTCTACACCAATGCGGTCGAGCATGGCGGAGAACTTGTCACGGTCCTCGGCATTGTCGATGCTCCTGGCGCTTGTGCCGAGAATAGGTACCTTCTGCGCATCGAGGCGCAGGGCAAGGTTATTCGGTATCTGACCACCGGTAGAGACAATCACCCCGTGGGGATTCTCCAGTTCGAGAATATCCATCACGCGCTCGAAGGTGAGCTCGTCGAAGTAAAGACGGTCGCACATGTCATAGTCCGTAGACACGGTTTCGGGGTTGTAGTTTATCATGACACTGCGGTAGCCTTCCTGGCGGATGGTGTTCAGGGCCTGCACGCCGCACCAGTCGAACTCTACGGAAGAACCGATGCGGTAGGCGCCGGAGCCCAATACGACAATGGACTTGCGGTCGCCGAGGTAACGGACATCATTTGCCGTGCCACTATACGTTAGGTAGAGATAGTTGGTCTGTGCGGGATATTCGGCGGCAAGGGTATCTATCTGCTTCACTACGGGCAGAATGCCTGCACTCTTGCGGAAATTGCGGACGGCAAGGATGGCTTCTTCGCCGTCCATTGCTTGTTCCAAGCCGAGGGCACGGGCTATCTGGAAATCAGAGAAGCCTTGTACTTTGGCTTTACGCAACAAGTCCACGGGAATCATTGGCAACTCTCCATCAGCCATAAAAGAGTGCAGTTCCCTGCTGGTATCCATGATGTTCATCAACTTCTCCAGGAACCAACGGTCTATCTTGGTCAATTCGTGCACCTGGTCCACCGTATACCCGGCACGGAAGGCTTTGGAGATGACAAAGATACGTTTGTCGGTAGGTTCGCGCAGAGCCTTGTCCAAATCGGCAATCACCAGTTCCTTGTTCTCTACGAAGCCGTGCATGCCCTGGCCTATCATGCGAAGCCCCTTCTGGATGGCTTCCTCGAAAGTACGGCCGATAGCCATCACCTCGCCTACCGACTTCATGCTCGAACCCAGCTCTTTGTCCACCCCGTGGAACTTGCCCAAATCCCAACGCGGTATCTTGCAGACCACATAGTCCAGGGCGGGTTCGAAGAAAGCGCTTGTGGTCTTTGTCACAGAGTTGTTCAAGTCGAACAAGCCATAGCCCAAGCCGAGTTTTGCCGCTACAAACGCCAACGGATAACCCGTTGCTTTAGAGGCAAGTGCAGACGAACGGCTCAAGCGTGCATTTACCTCTATTACCCGGTAGTCCTCGCTCATCGGGTCGTAGGCATACTGCACGTTACACTCTCCCACAATGCCGATGTGACGGATAATGCGGATAGCAAGTTCACGCAATTTATGATAGTCCGTATTGCTCAACGTCTGTGACGGGGCAATAACGATGGACTCACCTGTATGGATGCCCAGGGGGTCGAAGTTCTCCATGTTGCAGACCGTGATGCAGTTGTCGAAGCGGTCGCGCACCACCTCGTATTCCACTTCCTTCCATCCCTTCAGCGATTTCTCCACCAGCACCTGCGGGGAGAAGGAGAAGGCTTTCTCCACCAGCACATTCAGCTCTTCTTCATTGTCGCAGAAGCCCGAACCCAGTCCGCCAAGCGCGTATGCGGCACGGACAATGACCGGGTATCCCAGTTCCCGGGCTGCGCGACGGGCATCCGCTGCATTCTCCACAGCTTCGCTCTTGATGGTCTTTACATCAATCTCATTCAGTTTCTGCACAAAGATTTCACGGTCCTCCGTGTCAATGATGGCCTGCACGGGAGTGCCGAGAACCGTCACGCCGTACTTCTCGAAAATCTTGTCTTTATAGAGGGAAACACCGCAGTTCAGTGCCGTCTGCCCACCAAAAGCAAGCATGATACCGTCCGGGCGCTCCTTCTCTATCACCTTCTCCACGAAGTAAGGAGTGACGGGCAGGAAGTAAATCTGGTCGGCAACTCCTTCCGAGGTCTGTACCGTGGCAATGTTCGGATTGATGAGAACCGTGTAGATGCCTTCCTCCTTCAATGCCTTGAGCGCCTGTGAACCGGAGTAGTCAAATTCTCCTGCCTCACCGATTTTCAGTGCACCGGAACCGAGCAGCAGGACTTTCTTTATATTGTTTTCTTTCATTTGCATATCTGTTTATTAAAAATGTAATAGTAGTAATAAAACCTTATCTTTCTCTTACCTTACACAATCAGTCACTAATTGAATGGCATTCAGTATAGGACTGAAAGGTATTCACTCTGGGACTGAATGACATTCAGTATGGGACTCATTATACCGTCTTTTACATACTGATTATCAAGAGATTACGTACGCAACCATTCTTGATAAAATTCTCTTACTAAAGCAACTTCACAAAGTCATCAAAAAGAAACTCCGTATCCGTCGGCCCGCTGGCAGCTTCGGGATGAAACTGTGCGGAGAACCAGGGATTGCATTTGTGGCGGATTCCTTCATTAGAACCATCGTTCATATTGATGAAAAGCGGTTCCCAGTCTTCTGTTAGCGTGTTGTTGTCTACGGCATACCCATGATTCTGTGAGGTGATGAAGCAACGTTCCGTACCCACCATACGCACCGGTTGGTTATGGCTGCGGTGGCCGTATTTCAATTTGTATATCTTGGCGCCCCCAGCTTTGGAAAGCAACTGGTTTCCCATACAGATGCCGAAGATGGGCAGTTTATCGTTCTGCATTGCCTTGCGGATATGCTGCACGGCAGCATCGCAGGTATCGGGGTCGCCAGGGCCGTTGGAGATGAACAATCCGTCGAACTCCATCCCAGTATAATCATAGTCCCAGGGAACGCGAATCACTTCCACGTCACGTTTCAGCAGGCAGCGGATGATGTTATGCTTGACGCCGCAATCCACAAGGAGCACTTTCTTCTTACCGGTTCCTTCGTTGTAACGGATAACCTCCTTGCAGCTAACTTTATCCACATAATTCACATCGGCATAAGAGGCCTCAGGCATTTCATCCGATTCATCATCAAAGGCGATACGTCCCATCATCACCCCATGCTCGCGAAGCACCTTTGTCAGTTCGCGGGTATCGATGCCCGTGATGCCCGGAATCTGTTCGCGTTTCAGCCAGTCACCGAGGCTTTCCACCGCATTCCAATGGCTATAATTTTCGCTATAATCGCTTACAATAATGGCTTCGGCATGGATATGCTCGCTCTCCATAAAAGTGGCAAGCCCATTCGGTTCGAGAGTAAAAGGCGGCACACCGTAATTGCCCACCAACGGATAGGTGAGCGTCATCAGCTGTCCGGCATACGAAGGGTCGGTCAGGCTTTCGGGATAACCCGTCATGGCTGTGTTGAAGACCACCTCTCCCGCTACCGGTTTTTCAAAGCCGAACGACTTGCCGTGGAAGCGGCTCCCGTCGTCGAGGATTAGAGTTACATTTCTCATTGATTCAATTAAAATTGATAAACTTGTTCTATATAATCAATAAATGCCTTGTTCAGCAGCTTCACACCGCCCGGCGTAGGATAATCGCCGCTGAAGTACCAGTCACCCGGATGCTTGGGGCAGGCCTCATGCAGCCCCTCGAGAGGCTGGTAGACAATCTGCACTTTGGCTTTCGTCCCTTTCGGAGTAAGAAGCTCCACCATCTTGGCAGAGATTTCCTCATCAGTGAAAGGAGCATAAATCTCCTTCACGTAATTCACCATCTGTTCTTTGGGCAGGCCTACCTGCTCCTTGGACTTGCGGTAGGCGGCGGCAATTACATCGCGCATCTCGCGCTCCTTCAGCAGTTCCACAGCAGCCTTGAAGGCGATGAATTCGCTCATCTTAGCCATATCGATGCCGTAGTAGTCGGGATAGCGTACCTGCGGTGAAGAGCTTACAATGACTATCTTCTTTGGCTCCAGACGGTCAAGGATGCCGATGATGCTCTGCTTCAGGGTGGTTCCACGCACTATCGAGTCGTCGATGATGACCAGATTATCCACTCCCGGGACAAGGCTTCCGTAAGTGATGTCGTACACATGGGCGGCAAGGTCGTTCCGGCTGTTTCCTTCGGCAATGAAGGTACGCAGCTTGATGTCCTTGATGGCCACTTTCTCGCTCCGTATGCGCCGCGACAAGATATGCTCCAGTTCGTCGTGGCTGGGACTATGCCCCAAGGCGGCAATCTGCTGCACCTTCTCCTCGTTGAGGTAGTCGTCCAATCCCTGCAACATACCGTAGAAGGCGACTTCCGCCGTATTGGGGATGAAGGAGAAGACGGTATGGTCCACATCGTTGTCGATGGCTTTCAATATGTTGGGTACAAGTTTCTCACCCAGCAGTTTACGTTCCCGGTAAATGTCCACATCACTGCCCCGGCTGAAGTAGATGCGCTCGAAGGAACAAGGTTTCACCTCGCGCGGCTTGTTGATTTGCACGGTGCGCACCTTGCCGGCCTTGTTGATAAACATGGCTTGTCCGGGTTGCAGCTCCTTGATGGATTCGACAGGAACATTAAGGGCTGTCTGTATCACGGGACGTTCGCTGGCAAGCACCGCTATCTCGTCGTCCTGATACCAGAAGGCTGTACGGATGCCCCATGGGTCGCGTACGGCAAAAGTCTCTCCGCTTCCGGTAAGTCCGCACATCACGTATCCCCCGTCCCACTCCTTGCTCGAAGTGCGCAGTACGTTGGCAAGGTCGATGTGGTTTTCTATATAACGGGTGATGTCCATGCCTGCCAGCCCTTCCGCTTCGGCAAGGTTGAAGAGGCGCTCCACTTCGCGGTCGAGGCGATGTCCCAACTGCTCCAGCATGATGTAGGTATCGGCATATTTGCGCGGATGCTGGCCGATGGCGGTAATGCGTGCGAAGATTTCATCCACATTCGTCATGTTGAAGTTGCCGCAGAGGGCAAGATTCTTGGCACGCCAGTTGTTTCTCCGGAGGAACGGGTGCACGTACGAGATGCCGGACTTTCCGGTAGTGGAGTAACGCAGGTGTCCCATATAGACCTCCCCTGCAAAGGGCAGCACACGCTTGGCATAGTCCGCATCATGCAGCTGTTCCTTGGTCAAGTCCTTGAAGTGACCCTGCACCGTACCGAAAATTTCGGTAATGGCGCCCGAGCCGAGAGCACGCTCACGGAACATATATTCCTCGCCGGGACTGGCTTCCAGTTTCACGCAGGCCAGTCCGGCACCTTCCTGCCCACGGTTGTGTTGTTTCTCCATCAGGAGATAGAGCTTGTTGAGTCCGTACATCCATGTTCCGTACTTCTCTTCATAGTACTCCAGCGGTTTCAGCAGGCGTATCATGGCGACGCCGCATTCATGCTTCAGTTGTTCCATCTATCTATTTACAATTTACCATTTACAATGTACAATTTTAAGTGTACAATTTTCTTTTCCTTATTATAGCATACAATTACCATTTACATTTACCCCTCCCAAGCGCAGCCCCATTGTACATTGTAAATGGTAAATTGTACATGTCCTCATTCTACAGTCACCGACTTCGCAAGATTCCTCGGCTGGTCCACATCCATTCCCTTGCACACGGCAATGTGATAGGCAAGCAGTTGCAAAGGTACCGTAGTTATTAACGGATCAAGGCACTCCATTGTTTCGGGAAGCTCGATACAAGTGTCGGCTATTTTACTGATGACCGTATCTCCCTTTGTCACAATGGCGATAACCCTGCCTTTACGCGCCTTTATTTCCTGGATATTGCTCAGCACCTTTTCATAAAGCCCATTCCGGGTGGCAATGACCACTACCGGCATTTCGGCATCCACCAGAGCAATGGGGCCGTGCTTCATTTCGGCGGCAGGATAGCCTTCGGCATGGATATACGAAATCTCCTTCAACTTCAAGGCGCCTTCCAAGGCTACGGGATAACTGTATCCGCGTCCCAGATAGATAAAGTTGTGTGCATAGGTGAATATCTTGGAAAGTTCCGCTATACGGTCGTTCAGTTTCAAGACCTCCTTCATCTTGTCGGGGATATGTCCCAATTCCTTGACAATTGCCAGGTATTGCCCTTCGTCCATCGTCTTTTTCTCTTTGGCAAGTGTCAGGGCCAGCATGGTAAGCACCGTTACCTGCCCGGTGAAGGCTTTGGTGGATGCCACCCCTATTTCCGGTCCCACGTGGATATAGGAACCCGTGTGCGTGGCACGGGGAATGCTGGAACCGACGGCATTGCAGATGCCGTATATAAATGCCCCACGGTTTCTGGCAAGCTCCACGGCAGCCAGCGTATCGGCCGTTTCACCGCTTTGCGAGATGGCAATCACCACATCGTTGCTGTCAATCACCGGGTCGCGGTAACGGAACTCACTGGCATACTCCACCTCCACCGGAATACGGCAGAAGCTTTCAATCAAATGCTTGCCGATGAGGGCGGCATGCCATGACGTACCGCATGCCACGATGACGAAGCGTTTGGCCGCCAGCAGACGTTCCTTATAATCAATCACTGCAGAAAGAACCACGTTCGTACCCTCCACATTGATACGCCCGCGCATGCAGTCGTGAATGCAGCCGGGCTGTTCGAAGATTTCCTTCAGCATGAAGTGCGGATAACCGCCCTTCTCCAGCTGGCCGAGATTGAGCGCTACCGTCTTTACCTCGTGCGGACATTCCACATTCTTCAGGTTAACAACCTTCAGCTTCTCTCCCCGACGGATGAGGGCAATCTCTTCGTCTTCCAGATACACCACCTTATCCGTGTATTCCACAATCGGCGTGGCATCCGAAGCCAGGAAAAACTCTCCTTCACCGATGCCCACCACCAGCGGACTGCTCTTGCGTGCAGCGATTATCCCATCCGGATTGTCCTTGTCGAGCACCGCAATGGCATACGCCCCAATCACTTCCTGCAAGGCAAGTTGCACCGCCGTCAGCAGGTCAATATGGTTTGTCACCTGAATGTATTCAATGAGCTGTACCAGCACCTCGGTATCAGTGCTGCTTTTAAATACATAACCTTTGGCTTGAAGTTTTTCTTTAAGGACGGCGTAGTTTTCAATAATGCCGTTATGGATGAGGGCGAGGCGTTCGGAAGAGGAATAATGGGGATGGGCATTGACGGAACAAGGTTCTCCATGAGTGGCCCAACGTGTATGTGCAATACCAATGCTACCGGAAATATCTTTTTGAGCAACGAAAGTTTCAAGTTCCGAAACCTTACCTTTCGCTTTGTACACGTTCAACTGTCGGTTATCACTGATTAATGCTACCCCCGCACTATCATATCCACGGTACTCCAACCGCTTCAGACCCTTGATAAGAATGGGGTAGGCTTTCCTTTGACCTATATAGCCTACTATTCCACACATAATGTATCAGTATTTGATTTTGCGTTGCAAATATACATATTCTTAAGAACATAAAGTTAATCTTTCCACTATTTATTTATCAAAAGAATAGAAAAAAGTTGTTTTTACATCAAAAAGTTAAAGAAAGTATTATTTTAAAAGCAAAAGGCTCAATTTATAAATCCAAATCAAACCGTCTGATTTTGATTTAGGATTAAAAGAAAACAGAGGGTGTTTTCTATCAATTCATAACTTCATCTTCTATCGCAGGAATTTTGCAAGAAAGAAGGCAGGAATACATATTAGCATTTTGCAATTAATACCATATATTTGCCGAACATTTTGAAACCACAAACAATATTATACAGCAATAAAGAAAGCTTATAATCATGAAACAAGAACTTTTTAACAACAAAACAAAAGCAGAGGATTACCAGCGACAGCCCAAACAGTTGGGCTTGTATGAGGCATCCCATGAGCACGATGCCTGCGGAGTAGGCATGCTGGTCAATATCCAGGGAGGAAAATCACATGAACTGGTAGAATCGGCATTGAAGGTACTGGAAAACATGCGCCACCGTGGAGCGGAAGGGGCGGACAACAAAACCGGAGACGGTGCCGGCATCATGCTGCAGATACCGCACGAATTCATTCTGTTGCAGGGCATTCCCGTTCCCGAGAAAGGAAAATACGGCACCGGCCTGCTTTTCCTTCCCAAAGACGGAAAAGACCAGGCTGCCATCTTGAGCGTCATTATCGAAGAGATTGAAAAGGATGGATTGACCCTGATGCATCTGCGCAATGTGCCCACTTGCCCCGAAATATTGGGAGAAGCGGCTCTTGCCAACGAACCGGACATCAAGCAAATCTTCATCACCGGATTTACGGAAAGCGAAACCGCTGACCGCCGACTCTATATAATAAGGAAAAGGATAGAGAACAGAATACGCAAGTCGGACATCCCCACCCGCGAGGATTTCTACATCGTCTCGCTCTCTACGAAGAACATCGTCTACAAAGGCATGCTCTCTTCCTTGCAGTTGCGCAACTACTTCCCCGACCTCACCAACAGCTACTTCACCAGCGGACTGGCATTGGTGCACTCCCGTTTCAGCACCAACACTTTCCCCACCTGGGGACTGGCACAGCCTTTCCGCCTGCTGGCACACAACGGCGAAATCAATACCATCCGCGGCAACCGCGGCTGGATGGAAGCCCGTGAGAGTGTACTCTCCTCTCCCGCCTTGGGAGACATCCGGGAGATACGCCCCATCGTGCAACCGGGCATGAGCGACAGTGCCTCGCTGGACAATGTACTCGAGTTTCTCCTCATGTCAGGCCTGAGCCTGCCCCATGCCATGGCCATGCTTGTGCCGGAATCTTTCAACGAAAAGAATCCCATCAGCGAAGATTTGAAAGCTTTCTATGAATACCACTCCATCCTGATGGAGCCGTGGGACGGACCGGCGGCACTGCTTTTCAGCGACGGGCGCTATGCAGGCGGCATGCTCGACAGGAACGGACTGCGCCCTGCACGCTACCTGATTACGCAGGGCGGCATGATGGTAGTGGCCAGCGAAGTCGGCGTGATGGATTTCGAGCCGGGAGACATCAAGGAAAAAGGACGTCTGCAACCGGGCAAGATACTGCTTATAGACACCGAGAAAGGCGAAATATATTATGACGGCGAACTGAAGAAACAACTTGCCGAAGCCAAACCATACCGCACTTGGCTGGCCGGCAACCGCATCGAGCTGGACGAACTGAAAAGCGGTCGCAAAGTCTCCCATAGCGTGGAGAACTACGACAGCATGCTGCGCATCTTCGGCTACTCCAAAGAAGACGTGGAACGGCTGATTGTCCCGATGTGTACCACCGGTGCCGAACCCATCAACTCCATGGGCAATGACACCCCGCTGGCAGTACTCTCGGACAAGCCGCAACTACTGTACAACTATTTCCGCCAGCAGTTTGCCCAAGTCACCAACCCTCCTATCGACCCGATACGCGAAGAACTGGTAATGTCGCTGACCGAATACATCGGAGCCGTAGGCATGAACATACTGACACCCAGCGAAAACCATTGCAAGATGGTGAGGTTGAACCATCCCATCCTGAACAACGCCCAGCTGGATATTCTCTGCAACATCCGGTACAAAGGCTTCAAGACCGTGAAACTGCCCCTGCTCTTCGAAGTGGCAAAAGGGTGCCAGGGATTGCAGGAAGCATTGGCAACCCTCTGCAAGCAGGCGGAAGAATCCGTCAACGAAGGAGTGAACTACATCGTGCTTTCCGACCGCGACGTAGACGCCGCCCATGCCGCCATTCCGTCACTGCTTGCCGTGTCGGCGGTACACCACCATCTTATCTCCGTGGGCAAACGGGTGCAGACGGCACTGATTGTAGAAAGCGGCGAAATCCGCGAAGTGATGCACGCCGCACTGCTGCTGGGCTTCGGAGCCAGCGCACTGAATCCGTATATGGCTTTTGCCGTCATCGACAAACTGGTGAACGAAAAGGAAATACAGCTCGATTACGCCACTGCCGAAAAGAAATATATCAAGTCCGTCTGCAAAGGCTTGTTCAAGATTATGAGCAAGATGGGCATCAGCACCATCCGTTCTTACCGGGGCGCGAAAATTTTCGAGGCCGTAGGACTGAGCGAGGAGTTGAGCAATGCCTACTTTGGCGGACTGAGTTCACGCATCGGAGGCATACGCCTGGATGAAGTGGCACGCGACGCCATCGCCTTCCACAAGGAAGGGATGGAGGTTCTTAAAAAGAAGGGGGAAGCGGAGCTATTGCCGAACCGCGGACTGTATGCCTTCCGCAAGGATGGTGAGAAGCACGCCTGGAACCCGGAAACCATCAGCACACTGCAACTTGCCACACGCCTGGGAAGCTATAAGAAATTCAAGGAGTTCACTGCCATGGTAGACAGTAAGGAATCTCCCATCTTCCTGCGCGATTTCCTCGACTTCCGCCGCGCTCCTATCAGCATAGACCGGGTGGAACCGGTAGAAAACATCGTACAGCGCTTTGTCACCGGCGCCATGTCCTACGGCTCCATCAGCCGCGAAGCCCACGAAGCCATGGCTATTGCCATGAACAAGCTGCATGGCCGGAGCAATACGGGCGAAGGAGGCGAAGACCGGGCACGCTTCATGCCGCGCGAAGACGGCACCAGTCTGCGCAGCGCCATCAAGCAGGTGGCCTCAGGACGTTTCGGTGTCACCGCAGAATATCTGGTGAATGCGGACGAAATACAGATAAAGATTGCCCAAGGCGCCAAGCCGGGCGAAGGTGGGCAGCTGCCGGGCTTCAAAGTGGATGAAGTGATTGCCAAGACACGCCACTCCATTCCGGGCATCTCGCTGATTTCCCCCCCACCCCACCACGACATTTACTCCATCGAAGACCTGGCACAGCTCATCTTCGACCTAAAGAACGTGAACCCACGGGCAAAAATCAGCGTGAAGCTGGTGGCAGAAAGCGGTGTGGGCACCATTGCCGCCGGTGTGGCAAAGGCAAAGGCCGATTTGATAGTCATCTCGGGTGCAGAGGGCGGTACGGGAGCCTCTCCTGCATCATCCATCCGCTATGCCGGCATCTCGCCCGAACTCGGTTTGAGCGAAACGCAACAGACACTGGTGCTGAACGGCCTGCGCGGACAAGTGATGCTGCAAGTGGACGGACAGCTCAAAACAGGCCGTGACATCATACTGATGGCAATGCTCGGAGCCGAAGAATTCGGTTTCGCCACCAGTGCCCTGATTGTACTGGGTTGCGTAATGATGCGCAAATGTCACCAGAACACCTGCCCCGTAGGGGTGGCGACACAGAACGAAGAACTGCGCAAACGCTTCCGCGGACGCAGCGAGTATCTGGTGAACTTCTTCACGTTCCTGGCGCAGGAAGTACGCGAATACCTGGCGGAAATCGGTGTGGAACGCCTGGATGACATCATTGGACGCACAGACCTTATCGTCCGCAAGCCGGATGACGGAATCAGGAAACATCAGTTGATAAGCTTCGACAAACTACTGGCACGCGTAGACAATGAAGCCGCCATCCGCCACGTCACCGACCAACAGCATGGCATCGACCATGTGAAAGATGTAGAGATGCTACATGCCGCCGCCGAAGCCGTAGAAAACCAGAAGGAAATCTCGCTGGAGTACACCATCGCCAATACCGACCGTGCCTGCGGCGCCATGCTCTCTGGTGTCATTGCCGCAAAATACGGAGAAAAAGGGCTGCCCGAACATACGCTGAACGTGAAGTTCAAAGGCTCCGCCGGGCAGAGTTTCGGGGCATTCCTTGTCCCGGGTGTCAACTTCAAGCTGGAAGGCGAGGCCAACGATTATCTGGGCAAAGGTCTGAGTGGCGGACGCATCGCCGTCCTGCCCCCGGTACGGAGCAACTTCGAGGCGGAGAAAAACACGATTGCAGGCAACACCCTGCTTTATGGCGCCACAAGCGGTGAAGTTTACATCAACGGCCGTGCAGGCGAGCGCTTTGCCGTCCGCAACTCCGGTGCCACAGCCGTAGTGGAGGGTGTAGGCGACCACTGCTGCGAGTATATGACCGGCGGGCGCGTGGTAGTACTCGGACAGACGGGACGCAACTTTGCCGCAGGCATGTCCGGCGGTGTGGCCTACGTATGGAACCGGGACGGCAACTTCGACTATTTCTGCAACATGGAAATGGTAGAACTGAGCCTCATCGAAGAGGCCTCCTACCGCAAGGAACTGCACGAGCTCATCCGCCAGCACTACCTGTACACCGGTTCCAAACTGGCACGCACCATGCTCGATGACTGGCCACGCTATGCCGACCAGTTCATCCAGGTAGTCCCTATCGAATACAAAAAAGTGCTGCAAGAGGAGCAGATGCAGAAATTGCAACAGAAGATTGCAGAAATGCAACGCGATTATTGAATCGCGAATTAATAATGAAAGAATGAAAGACTGAGGAAATTCCCCTTTCATTCTTTAATTCTTTAACTTTTTAATTTGTTCATCATGGGAGATCCAAAAGCATTCCTCAATATCCCCCGCCAAGAGGCGGGTTACCGTCCGATACACGAACGTATCACAGACTTCAGCCAAGTGGAACAGACACTGAACAGCCACGACCGCAAACTCCAGGCCTCGCGCTGTATGGACTGCGGCGTACCCTTCTGCCACTGGGCATGTCCGCTGGGCAATAAAGACCCGGAATTCCAAGACGCGCTCTACCGGGGCAAATGGCGCGAAGCCTATCAAATACTGAACAGTACGAATGATTTTCCGGAATTTACGGGACGCATCTGCCCTGCCCTTTGCGAGAAGTCGTGCGTACTGAAACTCTCGTGCAACGAACCGGTCACTATCCGCGAGAACGAAGCCGCCATCGCCGAGGCTGCTTTTCGCGAGGGCTACATCACCCCCCTCCAGCCCGAACGCAACGGAAAGAAAGTAGCCGTCATCGGCGCCGGCCCTGCCGGATTGAGCGTTGCCGTACGGCTGAACGCCAAAGGTTACGAAGTTACCCTATTCGATAGCAAACCGATGCCGGGAGGACTGCTGCGCTATGGCATCCCCAACTTCAAGCTGGACAAAGCCGTCATCGACCGCCGCATGAAAATCCTCGAGGCCGAAGGAATCTTGTTCAAGATGGGAGTCCATGTCGATGTACAGAAACTGCCTGCCGGATTTGATGCCTACGCCATTTGTACCGGTACGCCCACCGCCCGCGACCTCTCCATTCCGGGCAGGGAGCTGAAAGGCATCTACTTTGCCCTCGACATGCTGGCACAGCAGAACCATATTCTGGATGGAGATACCTTCCCGAAAGACCAACTCGTCAACGCCCGCGGCAAACGGGTACTCGTCATCGGCGGCGGCGATACCGGGTCTGACTGTATAGGCACCAGCATTCGCCAGGGAGCCGTCAGCGTAACCCAGATTGAAATCATGCCCCAACCGCCCATAGGACACAACCCGGATACTCCCTGGCCGCAATGGCCCGTCGTACTGAAAACCACCAGCAGCCACGAAGAAGGCTGTACCCGTCGATGGTCCCTCGCCTCTACCCGGTTCATCGGGAAGAATGGCAAGGTATGCGGTGTGGAAGTGGAAGAAGTGGAGTGGCTTCCGGCAACAGACGGTAACCGCCCTACCATGAAATCTACGGGTAAGAAAGAGGTCATCGAAGCCGATATGGTGCTTCTTGCCATGGGTTTCCTCAAGCCCGAGCAACCGAAGTTTGCAGAGAACGTATTCGTGGCAGGCGATGCCGCCCACGGCGCCAGCCTCGTAGTACGTGCCTTGGCCGACGGACGACGAGTGGCAACAGAAATAGACCGTTACCTCGAACCTCTAAAAGAAAACAAGAAATGATTTCCCTTTCTTTAATTTTTAACCTTTAATTTTTAATTCTCATGTGTGGAATAGCAGGAATCTTCAACATACAGTCTCAAACTCCTGAGTTGAGAAACAAAGTGCTACGGATGGCGCAGAAAATCCGTCATCGCGGACCGGACTGGAGTGGTATCTACGTAGGCGGCTCCGCCATCCTCGCCCACGAACGCCTCTCCATTGTCGACCCGGAATCCGGTGGACAACCCTTATATTCACCCGACCGCAAACAGGTGCTTGCCGTCAATGGCGAGATTTACAACCATCGCGACATCCGTGCCCGCTATGCCGGAAAATACGCCTTCCAGACAGGTTCCGACTGCGAAGTCATCCTTGCCCTTTACAAAGACAAAGGCATCCGCTTCCTCGAAGAGCTGAACGGCATCTTCGCCTTCGCCCTCTATGATGAAGAAACGGACGATTACCTCATCGCCCGCGACCCCATCGGCGTAATCCCCCTTTATATAGGACGCGACAAAGACGGACACATCTACTTCGGCAGTGAGCTGAAAGCCCTTGAGGGTTTCTGCGACGAGTACGAGCCTTTCCTTCCCGGCCACTACTACCGTGGGCGCGAGGGCAAGATGCACCGCTGGTACACCCGCGACTGGATGGACTATGCCGCTGTGAAGGACAACTACACTCCTGCCGCCGAACGTAATGCCGCGCCGGCTTCGATAGGCCGGACAGCCTACAGCACACAAGTCACGGCTGTGCACGACGCACTTGAAGCCGCCGTACAGCGCCAGTTGATGTCCGACGTCCCCTACGGTGTCCTGCTCAGTGGCGGACTCGATTCTTCCGTCATCTCTGCCATCGCCAAGAAATATGCCGCCAAACGCATCGAGACAGACAACAAGGCAGATGCCTGGTGGCCGCAGCTCCATTCCTTCGCCGTCGGCTTGAAGGGTGCTCCCGACTTGATTAAAGCCCGCGAAGTGGCCCGTCATATCGGTACCGTGCATCACGAGATAAACTATACCGTTCAGGAAGGCCTCGATGCTGTCCGCGACGTCATCTATTTCATTGAGACTTACGACATAACCACTGTCCGCGCCTCCACCCCCATGTATCTGCTGGCACGTGTCATCAAAAGCATGGGCATCAAGATGGTACTCAGCGGCGAAGGTGCAGACGAGGTGTTCGGCGGTTACCTTTACTTCCACAAGGCGCCCACCCCGCAAGCCTTTCACGAAGAAACCGTGCGCAAGCTCTCCAAACTGCATCTGTACGACTGCCTCCGTGCCAACAAAAGCCTTGCAGCCTGGGGAGTAGAAGGACGTGTCCCCTTCCTCGACAAAGAATTCCTGGATGTTGCCATGCGCATCAATCCGGCAGTCAAGATGTGCCCCGGCAAGGAGATAGAAAAGAAAGTAGTCCGCGAAGCCTTTGCCGACATACTCCCCCAGAGCGTTGCCTGGCGGCAGAAAGAACAGTTCTCCGACGGTGTGGGCTACAGTTGGATTGATACGCTGAAAGCCGTCACTGCCGCTGCCGTCAGCGACGAACAGATGGCACATGCCGCCGAACGCTTCCCGATACATACCCCGCAAAATAAGGAAGAGTATTACTATCGCACCATCTTCGAAGAGCATTTCCCCAGTGAAAGCGCAGCCCGGAGTGTTCCCAGCGTACCCAGTGTGGCATGCTCCACCGCCGAAGCGCTGGCATGGGACGCCTCTTTCCAAGGAAAGAACGACCCCAGCGGACGAGCAGTAGCGGGGGTACACGAAGAAGCATACAAGGATTAAAAAAAGAGCTGCCGACAGATTTCCTGCCAGCAGCTCTTCTCATTTTTTATTTATCAAATCCTATCGGACTAAAACATCATTGTCTGTCCGCCAATCACACCTGCCACAGCACTCGCTACGGCAATAATAAGTTTCAAAATCACATTCCACGTTTTCTTCATAAAGATTATCCATTATCTGATTAATAATTCATAGCTACTGTTATCCCAGTGGATTCTCACCTTGGTCTCCATCCGAATCCGAACCTCCTCCTTCCGAACCGGAGCCGCCATCTGTAGAAGTCTTCCCCTTAAGATAATCATCCAAACTCACCAAATCCAGCCTTTCTCCAGCACGGGTAGCAGCCTTCGATATCTTCAGTTCCCTATTCGCCTGAAAACAGATACGGACGCTCTCCACACTCTTGGCTGTCACGTCATCAGCCTTTTCCTCACCTTTCGATTTGGCTGCCAGTATAAAGACACCCAGCCCGGCTATATTAACCGTCTTTCCTTCCAGCAACTGCTCTTTCAGCTTTTCCACAAAGTTCTGCATCGTACTCTTGATGTCACCGATAGACAGAGAAGAGCGGTCCTGCATCTTCTGTGCAATAAACGCCAAATCCACGCTTTGCCCCAATGTTACCAACTGCGGATAATACTTCTTGGGAGAGTTTTCAACCCTGGGGTCCGACGGTCTCTCCACCGTCCTGAAAATTACACTCATACTTTTTTCTTTAGAGATTTAAATTCGTTTTCCTATTCACACGTTTCGTTGATCAACGATGCAAAGGTGAGGATTAAAAACTATGTAGCCAAAGAAAAAAGGTGCTTGGGAGTAGTTTTTCTGAGAAAAGTGATAAAGTCTTAATTATAAGACGATTGATGCAAAACAAAAAGTCTCTTCATGAAACAGATATAAATAAGATACCTTATTTAATCACGTTTAAAAATATCTCTCGTATAGACTTTGTCAGCCACATCATCCAAACATGCATCATAGCGGTTGGCAATAATGGCCTGCGAGATACGTTTAAATTCCTCCAAGTCATTCACGATAAGCGAGCCGAAGAAAGTACTGCCATCTTCCAATGTAGGTTCATAAATCACCAGCTTGGCACCTTTAGCCTTGATACGTTTCATCACCCCTTGAATGGAACTCTGGCGGAAATTATCCGAGTTTGACTTCATGGTCAACCGGAATACACCAATAGTTACCTCCTTTTCTTTCTCCGCATCATATACACTGTTACTTCCGTATGCACCGGCAATGTGCAGCACCCTATCGGCTATAAAGTCCTTACGCGTACGGTTACTCTCCACAATCGCCGACATCATATTCTGAGGCACATCGTCAT
Organism: Bacteroides sp. AM32-11AC; assembly: GCF_003603515.1. Taxonomy (NCBI): domain Bacteria; kingdom Pseudomonadati; phylum Bacteroidota; class Bacteroidia; order Bacteroidales; family Bacteroidaceae; genus Bacteroides; species Bacteroides sp. AM32-11AC. The sequence continues at coordinate 203,029 of NZ_QTNH01000004.1, forward strand.
AGTTGGCAAGCAACTGTTTGGTATCCTTGGGAAGACAATACCCACCATAACCGAAAGAGGGATTATTATAATGTGTACCGATACGGGGATCCAGACCTACACCATTGATTATGGCTTGCGCATCCAGCCCCTTCATCTCGGCATATGTATCCAGTTCATTGAAATACGACACACGCAGTGCCAGATAAGTGTTTGCAAAGAGCTTCACCGCCTCTGCCTCTTTCATGCCCATGAAGAGCGTGTCAATGTTCTCTTTCAATGCACCCTCATGCAGCAGCCGGGCAAATATACGTGCAAGTTCTTCCACCTCAGGATTTCCGATGGCACGAACTGCCGCATTCTCTTCCGCTGACACCCGGCCTTCCAAATCAATCATCTTCGGATAACCAACGATAATACGCGAAGGATACAAGTTATCATAAAGAGCTTTACTCTCTCTTAGAAACTCCGGAGAGAAAAGCAGGTTAAATTTCTTTCCTTTCAATTCCGGTTTATACTGAAACATTGGTGCATACTTCACATAAAGCGAACGGCAATACCCCACAGGAATGGTTGATTTAATCACCATCACGGCATCCGGATTAACCTCAAGAACAAGGTCTATCACATCTTCTATATGATGCGTATCGAAAAAGTTTTTCTGAGGATCATAATTGGTAGGTGCCGCTATTACTACAAAGTCAGCCTCCTTGTAGGCAGACCTGCCATCCAGCGTAGCTGTCAGATTGAGTTCCTTTTCCGAAAGATACTTCTCGATATATTCATCTTGAATAGGCGACTTCTTATTATTAATCAGTTCCACCTTTTCAGATACCACATCCACAGCAGTCACTTTATGATGTTGTGCCAGCAGTGTCGCAATAGACAGTCCTACATATCCGGTACCGGCTACAGCAATCCGCAGTTTCTCAAAATCTTTCATGTCAGTTCAATTGGGTTATATAAATCAATGATGGATTATTTCATATAAAAGTCCTTATACCATTCAGCAAAATTTCTGAGGCCTTCCCGAAGCGAAGTATTCGGTTTGAAACCGAAATCCCGTCCCAAAGCAGTAGTATCCGCATAAGTCACAGGCACATCACCCGGTTGCATCGGTACTAATTCCTTATGTGCCTCGAAGTCATAGTCGGCAGGCAATACACCTGCCCTTATCAGTTCCTCCTGCAATATTTGGACAAAATCCAGTAAGTTCTCAGGATGATTATTGCCTATATTATAAACTTTATAAGGCGGTATAGGCAGACCATCTTCACCCATCCTACGTTCAGGAGCTTTTGCCATCACACGCATCACGCCTTCTACGATGTCATCCACATACGTAAAGTCGCGCTTACAGTTCCCATAATTAAATATCTTGATTTTCTCACCTTTCAGCAACTTATCGGTAAAACCAAAGTAAGCCATATCCGGACGACCTGCAGGACCATATACCGTAAAGAAACGGAGACCTGTGGACGGAATGTCATAAAGTTTAGAGTAAGCATGTGCCATCAGTTCATTACTTTTTTTTGTAGCAGCATAGAGGCTCACGGGATTATCCACCTTGTCATCGGTAGAATAAGGCACCTTTTTGTTCGAGCCATACACGCTCGACGAAGAAGCATAGACCAAGTGTTTCACCCCCTCCCTGCCCTCATCATACGAATGGCGGCAGGCTTCCAATATATTATAAAAGCCAATCAGATTGCTTTCGATATAGGCACCCGGATTCGTGATGCTATAACGCACCCCCGCCTGTGCTGCCAAATTCACAACAATTTGCGGCTGATACTCATCAAACAGCTTGTCGACAAGTGCTTTGTCGGCTATGTTTCCTTTGACAAAGACAAATCTGTTTCCAAACTTCGTCAATTGCTCCAACCGCCATTGCTTGATGTTCACATCATAATAGGTATTCAAATTGTCCAAACCCACTACAAGGGTATCGAGCTGTTCCTCCAGCAGGCGCATACAGAGATTGCTGCCGATAAAACCGGCAGCTCCAGTTACTAATACGTTCATGGTTATGATTGATGGATTAATGCGCTTTGCGCAACTACACTTAGAGAATGGCTTCCTTTATCTTTTCAACGATGTATTTCACATCTTCATCTGTCACCCACGGACCTGCTGGCAAACAAAAACCTACCTTAAAGATTTCCTCCTCCACTCCGTTGGTGTAAACCACTGCATCTGCATATACAGGCTGCTTGTGCATGGGCTTCCACACCGGACGGGTTTCAATCCGGTTTGCCGCCATAAACACACGCAATGCCTCCACGTTGTCATTGGGCTGACAGTCTGTCGTGGCACTCTCCACAGCTTTTATCACACCGGCAGCACCGCCTACGGCTGTTTTTATCACCTCTTTATAGGCATTCTCCTGACCTTGTACCCTCACATTGGCATCCAGCGTAGCCGTACAGAGCCAGTAATTAGAGTCATAACACGAATCGGCAGGTTGCCGATGGATATGCACGCCCCTCACCTCTTTCAACAGTTCCTCATAAAGAGCCTGCACATGCTTGTGATGGTCGATATGTTCCTGTACCACCGTCATCTGTCCGCGACCGATACCTGCACAAATATTACTCATACGATAGTTGTAGCCAATGGCCGTATGCTGATAGTAAGGATAAGCATCACGCGCCTGCGTGGCATACCACATGACGGTATTCTTGTCCTCCACGCTCTGACAAACCAAGGCGCCACCACCCGAAGTCGTAATCATCTTGTTCCCGTTGAAACTCAACACACCGAACTTACCGAAAGTGCCCAATATCCGTCCGTCAAACTTAGAGCCAAAGCCCTCGGCAGCATCCTCCACTACCGGAATATCGTAACGGTCGGCAATTTCCATAATCCGTTTGCAATCGTAAGGCATACCGTAGAGAGCCACCGGAACAATCGCCTTTGGCTTCTTTCCTATCTTGGCGATACGGTCTTTTATCGCCTCCTCCAGCAGCACAGGGTCCATATTCCAAGTTTCCGGCTCAGAACCTACAAACACAGGCTTGGCACCCAGATAAGTGATAGGATGCGAAGAGGCACAGAAAGTAAAGCTCTGTACCAGCACTTCATCTCCCGGACCGACACCGCAAGCTATCAATGCCAAATGTACTGCTGCCGTACCCGCACTCAGTGCCACCACTTCATGTGTGCCGCCCGTAAACTGTTTCAAATCCTCCTCAAAAGCATTTACATTAGGTCCCAAAGGTACTACCCAATTGGTATCAAATGCCTCCTTCACATATTTCTGTTCCAATCCGGCTTTGCTCATGTGGGCGAGGCAGAGATAAATTTGCTTGTCCATAAGATATATATATATATGATTTACAAAACTATATTCTTGATTACTTTACATCGGTTTCCTACCGCTAAAACCCCATCCGGAATATCCTTTGTGACAACTGAACCAGCACCTACAATACTCCATTTCCCAATCTTTACTCCAGGAATGACTACACTACCGGCACCAATCCATGTCCCCTCACCCACTTGTACATTACCGCAAAGTGTACAATGAGGAGAAATATGTACATAATCCCCAAGCCTACATTCATGATCTACCGAAGCACCTGTATTAATGATACAATGACTCCCAATACGACAATCTGACTGAACGATAGCCCCCTGCATTACAACAGTACCTTCTTTTATTATAGCCTTTTCCGAAATAATTGCCGAAGGATGAAAAATCCGGCCATATTCCACTTGTAGCTTTTCTGCTATCTTTCTACGAACACCATTATTCCCGATACTGATTATCAACGGACCACAGACTTCCGACGAACGTAATACGGGATAGTCAAAAAGAGTATGGATTTTTTCATTATCATCAAACAATGCTTCAATCGGTTCATTATTCGCACGCAATATATCAATGATCACTTTGGCATGACCACTGGCACCATATAAATACATTTTCCAATATTAATTATTTCCAGTAAAAGCCTCCATCGTAACCGAAGTTTCCGAACTAATACCTTCGCGTACAAAGACCTTCTTTATTGTCATAAAAATGATTTTCAAATCAAGTAAAAAAGAGCAATGATCCACGTACCACACATCTAGTTCAAACTTCCGTGTCCAACTGATGGCATTGCGACCGTTCACTTGTGCCCAGCCCGTAATCCCCGGACGGACTTCATGACGACGCGCCTGTTCCTTGCTGTATAACGGCAGATATTGGGGAAGCAAAGGACGAGGGCCTATCAGGGCCATATCCCCTTTCAATACATTTATCAGTTGGGGAAGTTCATCTATCGAAGTGGAACGTACAAAGCGTCCTACTTTAGTCAAACGCTGAGCATCCGGAAGCAGATTTCCATCCACATCCCGCTCATCCGTCATAGTCTTAAACTTGATTACTTTGAATATCTTTCCGTTCTTTCCCGGACGTTCCTGCATGAAAAATACGCCTGCACCTTTGTTGGCAAAGTACAGCCAAAGTGTAATGATAAGTAAAGGAGCAAACAATACGCCTAAAGCGATAAAGATTACACAAAAGTCTGTAACTCGTTTAAAAAGTTTTTTGTACATAAGCTATTACAACTAGCTACCAATACTATCTATAGCTTCTAAATAAGCCTTTACTATAATATTTCTATCAAATTGTTTTTCAACTTTTTTTCTTGCTGCTATGCCCATGTTTTTCTTCTCTTCAAAAGACAAATCAAGAAACTTACGGACTTTACCTATAAGATCTTCGGAATTCTGTTGTTCAACAATAAACCCATTAACTCCATCATCTACAATTTCTTTGCAACCACTACGATTGGTCGTGATGACAGGTCTTCCACTCGCACAACTTTCCAAAAGAACATTCGACATACCTTCAGGATAATAAGTAGGATGAACGATACAATGCACGTTTGCAATAAAAGGACGGACATCAGAAGTCATCCCATGATAAATTATTGTCTTATTATTATTCAACTTTTTCAATTTCTCCTGATATGCATCCTCACAATAACCCAAAATATGAAATTCCGTATTAGGATACTCTTCACGAATAGCAATCGCAGTATCAAGGTATTGTTCTATCCCTTTCTGTTTCATTATACGACTAATAAAAATAAATTTCACCGTGTCATCATTTGGATAATCCATCAATTGAAAACGGATTAAATTTACACCCGATCCTGGGATTATAGAACCACAATCAGGAGTCAGATTGTGCATTTCACAAAATCTTTTATTTTCCTCATTTTGGAAAAAGATTCTTCTTGATTTTCTCAAACCAATCTTATAAAGCAAAAATACAATCTTCTGAATTCTTGATGTTTTTTCAACAGCAGTTCCAAGTCCAGTAATATTCACAATTTGAGGTATACCATATAATCTGCAAACCATCCCTCCATAAACATTGGGCTTGATTGTATAGGACAAAACCACATCTGGTTTTTCTTTCCTTATAAGATTTACATAATGGCATATCAACATAAAATCTTTTACAGGATTAGTACTTCTACGGTCTATTTCAGTCGTCACACATTTTGCTCCTATAGCTTCCAACTCATTCATTCTTTTATCAAAAGGCGCAGAAATAGTTGTGAAATGCCCCTGTTCAATAATAGCTTTTACTACTTCAAAGCGAAAACTAATCAACCCTGCCACATTATTAGCTAACAATAATATCCTCATCTTAATCCCTATATTTTACAATTCTCGCAATATTTCCTTACAATTACAAACGACCTATATAGCGTACCCGCTATTTATTAAGCAGTCACGCCTATATGAGTCTTAGAAAAAATCAGCAAAACTTTCTTACGATGCATACTCTTTTTCTTCCTTACAAGAAGACATATAGTAACATGAAAACATAACAATGATGTCCTCAATATACAGGAAGACAAGAAGATCCAATCTATTATAAAGAGTTTATTTATTATTGAATGTTGTTATAAATCAAATCAAGAGCCTTGCTGGTTGCATTTCCATATTCTGTTTCATACTTATTCTTGAACGGAATAACATACTCCTCGACTACCTTTTTAAAATCTGCCTCCTTAATCACCTTAGTCAGTTCACCTTGATCTTCCTTATACAAAAGTTCCTTACGAATGTCAAAATACAGACCTCTGATGGCATTATACTTATCATAATCGTATGGCCACAAGAAGATTGGTTTATCCATAATGCAGTAGTCGAAAATAATGCCCGAATAATCAGAAACAAGAAGGTCAGAAGCAATCATAATGTCTTCTACGACCTCATAATTTGTTACATCAATAAAGAAATCATTGTTCTGTTTTGTATCCGAACTGATGACTGGATGAGCTCTATATAACAAAACATAATCATCGCCCAGATTCTGTTTCCAAAGGTTTACATCCACATCAAATACCTCTTTAAAGTTAGCCTCTTCTCTAAATGTTGGTGCATACAAAATAGCCTTCTTTCCTTCTGGAATTCCAATTCTCTTGCGCAATTCACTTCTGTAGTCTTCCGTATAATGCACCAAAATATCATTCTTAGGCATACCGATTACGTGCATCTTGCCTATTGGTATTCCGAACATGCCAGCATACACATACTTCTCAATATCAGAAGATGCAAAACAGCAATCCCACTTGAATGTTGATAAAGTCCTGAAATTAGCAGAATCAATAGCATCTTTACCATCCAACTTACATAATACTCCATGAGTTGTGTGCATATAGTAAGTATTGATGCCTTTAAAATTGAGTGCTCGTTCCACAATTACGTTCGTCACCCAAACTCTAGCCCTCAAGGCTATATTGAAATACTTAAGGCTGTTGACGTTAACCGTATTTGGAATGAATGGATATTTCTCGGGATTCTTAAAAGCCCAATATATGATATAGTCCTTGAAACGTTCATCCTTCAACATGGCCTCATAAATCACTCGCGTACTATCGGAATAATGACGTCCACCATAACATACAAAAAGCATGAGTTTACCGTCTGGCTTCAAGAACAACTTGTACAAATTTACCAAACCTGACATTACGTAATAGTAGACGTAATAAAGTAATTTACTTCTTTTTATCTTTGTTGTGATATCCATATTTATTACATTTTTCATTTGAACAATCGGAGATATAGAACTGTAATTATTTTATTACGCGTATCCTTATACCACTTATGAAAAATATTATAGGAACTTTATGCTTCATACAAAAGGACTGGAGGAACTTGACATGAGGTAAAGCCTTGGTCTGGTACTGAAAATAAAAACTTGCTAAATCTTCGCTGCTATACATATCTTGCTAATTTTAATTTACAACGAAGGCTAACATTTCATTTTGAACTTTTTAAAGTGCTTACATAGCTGTGTATATCATAAAACTATAAGTTAAAGATTATACAGAAAATTAACAACAATCTATTATCTGCCATTAGTTTACAAATTATTGCACAAAAACAAACACTTGAGGTTTAATTATCTGATTGATAATTAAATCTGCTACATTTTCAATATCCACAAACTTTACCGACTTAGGCAAATCAACATTAAACGACTTCTTTACCTTAGCTACAAGTTCATCAGTATAGACGAGAGTAGCGTCAGTTATATTCTCTACTCCATCACAATAAATTGACTCACGGTTAGCTTTACGCATCTGGTCTATAGTCCATACAGACTCATCAAACTTGGCAGTAGCAGTTACTCCATCAATAATTATAGGATAACCACCAATTTCACCATTTACCCCAGGAGTATGTATTTTGACTTGTTTTTCCTCTCGAAGAGCAGTAAGCACAGAGAATATGATATCAAAATTACTGGAAGCATTCATCATATTGCGCTTCTGATCTACAGGCATTGCTATAGAACAGGATTTAAGAAGTTCTTCCTTATTAAAATCCATATCCTTGCCTTGAAACTTTATATCAAGCAAGATGTCCTGACCTTCTGCATGACCTTCCTTAGAAATGACAACATCATGAAAATGTGATACCGCAATAGTTACATCAATGTCATTAAAATTCTTTATACCATATTTCTCTGCAATATAGAATTTTATACGAGGCACAAGATGATTCAAATTACCACTACCAAAGTCAAAATAAGCCTTACCCGCAGACTTTAGCCAAGGAATAACAGCATCGGAATATGAAGTATTGATTGAGATTGCCTCACAGTTGGCCTTATCGTATGCCTCCATTATATTCTTTGCATATCGAATAGAAAGCGGAGTCCAAATGCCGTATGCACGAAGATTACTCCATGAGATGCTACCATACTTCAAACCAGAGTAAACTCGACTACTATTTACTATGAAGTCAGGCTTTTCTGCTTCAAGTACAGCTGCAATGCTGTTCACATCGTTAAGGTCGCAGTTATCAACCACCTTAATCTCGCTACGGCACTGGTGACGAATGGTTGAAGCAGTACGAATAATATTTATATCCATCTGCATCTTTTCTGCATTACGTCCTACCACAACAAGACGAAGTTGTGAATCACCTAGTGATACAAGATAATCCAACAAGTAGCATCCAACGCTACCCAAACCAATAATCATAATAGTTATTGGCTGACTATTTTCAACCTTCCCTTTGAGAAGGGAAAGTTTTCTGTTCAGTATTTCCATTTTAATAAAGTAGAAAACGGGTTTGTAATAAATTTAGAATCAACAAATCGTAATAGAACTGTTGTAAGGACTAATATGCAAACACAGAGAAACAAGGCCTGGTAAAAATTAACTTGCAAATAGGTTGATAATATGTGTGCAAACATGCCTTGTATTACATAATATGCTAAAGTCTTTGATCCATAAGCACATATCGACTTGGGGAGGTTCACAAACATTAAAACAGCGAATGTAGTAATAATTGATCCAATATAAACCAATACTTTCAAAACAAGAAGCATTCCTATATTTTGATTGTACAAATTTGACATGTGCCACACATTGGCATTATTAAACTCTAATACATGTAGTATACGGCCACTATAGATGAGACAAAAAGCAAAATATACTAAAGAGGCTATAGCCAAAACAAGCTTTATGCATTTTGAAACATCAGGAATAATAGGTAGACCTTTTACTCTTCTCAAGAAACCCATCATAAAGAATGGTAGAAACATACACGACCGTTGGAACGATAACAGGTTACCAAATTGTTTCAACGGAAGCATGTATGCAAATACTGCCAACAAGCAACTGAATATCAACAACTTCCCCCCCCCTCATCTCCATCATATCGTACAACAATTTTGCCAACTAGCTTATTGGTAATCAACAAAAAAACTATAATATACCAAGTTATTAGGCTGATTAAATACCAGCCTGAGTTCTCCGGATTTAGTAAAGGGATGATACTTCCATAATAAAAACATTGAGGAATCATCACAACCAAAAATGTTTCCAAAAGCATAAAACCTTTACTAATCAGTTTTTCTTTATCCTTAACATTTGCATAATAACCACTGATAAAGACGAATAATGGCATATGAAAAATGTAGATTATAGAATAGAGCTTATTGGCAATAGGATTGCTTAAAGCAGGTTCTATTACATGACCGAATGTAACCAATACAATGAGCAACCACTTTATTCCATCTATTCTGTAATCTCTTTCTAATATAGCCATATTCATTTTTACATCAATTTTCTTACAATATCATAATCTGCAACAGTATTGCAGTTGAACCAGTCAGTGAAAGTCACTACATCATACTCTTCACTATTCATATCACTAAAGTAAGCCTGAATTATTTCAAGATTAGTACCTTGAAGTTGTTCTTTTGTAAGCGAATCAACAGTCTTCAAAAGCCTCTCAGATGAAGAAAATTTCCACATCTGACCACTGTTGAAGATTGCCTTGAATGGCTCTGATACAGTTAATGTCTGATGATTCGTATCATATAAATACCTTGGTTTGCCATCAACGTTAATGTATAACGCAACTGCCTTATTCGAGTAGATTGGTTCTCGGTTAATGGTAATCACACTCTTTGGCGAATTATACACTTGCCTGAAATCTGTAGCCATAAAGAACAAGTCGCCTTCTACGAAAGTCACATCACCTGCCTCCTTTATTGCCTCTATACCTTTGTATAAACTGTAGCCGGAGCCATAGTCTTTGAAATGCTCGTTGTAAACAAGTTCTATTTTTTTGCCATAACCAGAGAGTTCGTTCTTTACAAATCTTCCCAACTTCTCATAAAGGTAGCCCCCCACAAGGATATATTTATCGTACTCACCACAATTCTTCAGCAATTGAGCAAGAAGAGCGTATTGAGGTTCATCGGTATAATACAAGCATTTGAGGGTTTCTTCCTTAGTGTCGCGATTAAAACGCGTAGCCGTTCCAGCAACAGTTATAATCAAATATTTCATTTCTTGATACTATTTACACACATCGTGAGGCCTTCATCGAGAGTGATGATAGGTTTCCAGCTAGTACGGGTACGAATCTTGTCCGTATTGAGCAATCGACGCTCAGGATCAGACTTTCGGTAACCTTCGAAACGGATATCCACATCGTTGATGCCCATTTTTATTGCAATAGTCTTGACTAGATCAATAATGGCAATTTCCTCTTCAGTAGCCACATTATAAACAGTACCATCAAGAGCATCCTCAGAAGCGATGAGCTCCATAACGGCACGACAGCTATCAATATTATGAAGGAAGGTACGTTTGTTCACCTTCGAGTTTTCAAGAAGGGTTACGGTATGGCTTTCAAGCAGATTATCAATGATATGAGGGATAATGTGCTCTGCAAAACGCTCGTGCCTGCTATATACATTAGCAAAGCGAATAGAACAACCTTTAATTCGTCCCTTGCCAACAGCATCTTTCATAAAGAATTCAGTCATCAACTTGCCGCAAGCATAACTTGTACGTTGGCTATGTTCCGCTGTTGACATTGCCAAATAATCAGATTCTTTCACACCGCCATTCTCATTCCAAGACTGCATTGAGTAAACCTCCGAAGTTGAACAATTAATGTAAGTATCAGCCCTCATAGAAATGGCACGCTCCAAGAAATCCTTCATAGCAAGGACGTTAGTCTGAAAAGTACTCTCTACCTCATAGAAATGCTTTGTATGGACAACAGCAGCACAATTGATAAACACCAGACGGCCATCGCACTCAATTTTGAGTTCTTTCGCCTTATCGCATACTTCATCCATCTGAGCGACTTTGTTAATGTCGTAATTATAGAAGATGAACGAGGGATTGTCAATAATGTCTTTAACGGTATCAATAGAACTTGCAAAGAAGTTGTCGAAACCGATTACCGTATGACCCTGAGAAACAAACTGACGAGACAGTTCACTACCCGTCATGCCAGTAACACCACTTATTACATATAAGTTCTTCATTTATATTCCAAATTTTAATCGTTCGCTGTAAAAAGTATCTATCTCTTTGGGGAAAAGAGATTGTTCAGCTTCAATATCGTAAGGAACTGCATTGAAATGGGTTTCCCCCGTTTTAAAATTGATATACACATATTGTGCATATGGATTCTGATTGCGAGGTTGTCCAACTGAACCTGGGTTGATAAAAGTCGTACGTTTCTGATTGCGCATGATTGGATTGTCAACTTTGAAGAATACATCTATCTTAAAAGGTTGATGAATGTGACCGCTCAATACGTAGTCAAAATCCTGATACTTTTCATCTTCCACTTTTGCTGGAGTCAGTTTTCCCCAATAGGGATCATCAATAGTTCCATGTAAAAGAAGTACTTTCTTACCACCAATTTCCAACTCTTGCATTGGCTCTTGCATCACATTGCTTATATAATCAATAGATGTCTGAGTGAGATGGTTTCTTGTGTATTTGGACATCACACGAGCTCTTTCTGAAGAGAAACATGAGAGTTCCCCATCAATCAAAGCCTTCTCGTGATTGCCCTTCAAATTGGCAAGTAATGGAATATTAACAGTTTGTATACGTTCAATAATTTCATTTGAACGCATACCATAGTCGATAAAGTCACCTAGACTAATCATGGCATCTGGCTGATAGTGTTTCTCAATATCAGCTAGAACCGCCTCAAAAGCAGAAAGATTGGCGTGTATATCAGCAAACAGAATTACTTTCATACTTTACTTGTTAAGAAATTCCATAAAAGCCTCTTTGTTCTGAATAGGAGTTGTAGTTGGACGGCCAAGGTCCTTGCGGTTTCCCTTTTTTACGCAAATCTGAAGGAAAACAGGACCTTCTGCGTTCTTGAATTCTGCAAGTTTTGCTTCAAGTGCCTCCATAGTTTCTACACTATAAGCAGCCTTGTAGCCTACAGCTTGAGCAATTGCACAAAAATCAATCTTGAGACCAACAGTAGGCTGACCACCAACAGAATCGTGTGCGCCATTGTTGAACACAATGTGCACATAATTCTTGCATTTCATGCTGGCTGTAATAGCCATATTACCCATGTGCATGATGCTGGCTCCATCACCATCAAAACAATATACTCGACGCTCAGGCTTTTGGAGAGCTATGCCGAGAGCTATCTGGGAAGCATGGCCCATCGCCCCTACAGTAAGGAAATCACGTTCATGACCTTGGCTCCAAGCAGTACGTGCCTCAAAGAGCTCGCGAGAAATCATACCAGTAGTTGATACGATACAAGCATTATCTTCAATGTTTGAAGCCACCTTCTGAATCGTCTCTTCGCGAGACATTGCCAGTTCGTTTACCTCAACGCTCTGAAGCTTATAGGTATCGAAAGTATCCTTCTCTATCACAAGGGCATAGCACTCGTTGGTTGCCTTCATGAAGTCGACAGCTATTTTTATCTGCTTTGCAGCTCCCTCTTCATCCTTTGGCAGAATAGCATAGTTGATACCCATGGTATTAAGCAAACCGATTGTCACCTTACCTTGCTTCACATGCTGAGGTTCATCGTGAACTCCAGGGCGCCCTCTCCAACCGATAACGAGGAGCACAGGAATGTTATAAACGTCCTTGTCGGTAAGAGAGGCAAACGGATTAATGATATTGCCTTCACCAGAGTTCTGCATATAAACTACAGGCACCTTACCTGTTGCCAAATGATAACCTACAGCAATACCCATGGCCCCTCCTTCGTTAGCAGCAATAATATTCTGCTCAGCAGGAAGGTGGTCGGTAATATATGCACAAATGTTCTTGAGCAACGAATCAGGAACACCAGCATAAAAGTCTATACCTTGTTCCTTGAGTATATTTACAAAAAATTCGGGTCTTACCATTTGTAAAATAGTTTAAGGGGTAAGAAATTAATGTTTACTTCTTCTTTGTGCCTGGAATAAGATTAAGAATCTGTTTGATAGGCATACAGTACTGCTCAGATGCTTCAAGCGAACGGCTAGTATAGAGGATGGTTTCTGCACATTTAACCATTGCAGGATAAGCAGAACGAAGCATGTGATTAGCATAAATCACTACATTAATACCCCATTCAGCAAGTTCCTCTTCTGTGAACTGGTTATAAGTAGTAGGCACAACGATGATAGGAGTATGAGCATTCTTCTCGCGAAAGCGCAAGCAAAACTCCTTGATGTCCTCTCCAGACTTCTCTTTGGAGTGGATCATTATACCGTCAGTACCTGCCTCTACGTAAGCATGACAACGCTCCAAAGCATCATCTACAGTCTTACCAGCAATGAGAGACTCACAACGGCTGACAATCATGAAGTCACGAGTAATCTGCGCCTCCTTACCCGCACGGATTTTAGCCTGAAAACCTTCGATTGTATCCTGAGTCTGTACAGCATCAGTACCAAAAAGTGAATTCTGTTTCAAGCCTACCTTATCTTCAATTATAACGCAAGAGATTCCCAAGCGCTCAAGGGTGCGAACGGTAAAACCGAAGTGTTCAATCTTGCCACCAGTATCGCCATCGAAGATAACAGGTTTTGTGGTTACTTCAAGGGTATCATTGAGGTCATGGAGACGGGTAGTCAAATCGACAGCCTCAATATCAGGCTTACCCTTAGAGGTAGAGTCGGTAAGGGAGGAAGCCCACATGCCATCGAATTCACGCTCCTGACCATTCACCTCTACCTTAGTATGTTCTGCTATGAGGCCAGTAAGACCATTGTGACTTTCAAGAATACGTACAATCGGTTTAGCTGCAATAAGGCGACGGAGAGAAGAAAGACGCATCTGAGGAGTTACACCAAGAGCATCAATCTCTTGTTTGATACCAGAAGCAGAGATGTTTTGGGTGTAAGGAATCTCGATAACCTCACCACCCAACTTTTCCATTACTTTGAATACCTCATCACGGATATACTTGTCAGGACCAACCTGCCAATCATCACCATGAATGATGTAATCAGGCTTGTACTTAAGGAGATTAGAGACATAGCTCCAATCATCCTGAGGGACCACCCTTGATACGTTCCTGATGCTCTCAACAACGTTCTTTCTTTGCTCCCAAGTGAGATAAGGAAGTCTACGGTGGTTAGCAATCGCCTTATCAGTGAACAAACCGATTATCACATCGCCATACTCAGTAGCTTTGTTAATGATGTTAATGTAACCCGGATGCATGATATCGCCTATCATACCAAGATAAACTGTCTTTGCCATTATTATTTAACATTTTTCAAATTATTATAAAGAGCATCTATAGTCAATCACCTCAATTTCTCCTGCTTGAGAATAAGTATACTACACATAGATAGATTTACCATAAGTTCGGCTACACTTCTGAACCACTCAATAAGTTTCTCCATTTGCGGAGAGCAAAGGAACTGTAGGACTCTACCATTGTGCTAAAAGAAGAATGGATATACCATTGAGTTGGAGTAACAATGATGATGCGGAAGTTCTGTGGCTTTCTGTCAATTGCAACGAACACTCCCCATTATGAGAAGCATAGTTATAGGTTTCAACAAAAAGACAAGCCTTACTTTTGTCCGCAAACAAGAACTTGTCTGTATTAGAGAGAATCTCAGTAAGCACTCAATTTAGGGCATCCCCCTTTGAAAGGGCACTTTTCAGTGCCCTAAATGAAAGTAAAAACTTTACAGATCTTCACTGCTATACATAATTCTATAAATTGGGTGGGCAGCGAAGTTATCACTTTCAATTAATAGCCATTTTTTGACTGCTTACAGAATCTCAAAAGCTCGTGATTTCTTTTATTGGTCAATATACCATCAAAGTTAGATAGTCTTGCAGTATGCGATCCCCATATTGTCGTTATTAGCGAATCCAAGTTTACGATAAATTCGAGAATAATATAAATTCATAATGTCGATTTTATCTTTTATTTCTTACGAAATTCATTGATAGCCTGTGCAAAGAAAACAGTTCGCTTTTGCTCAAGTAATTTCGGTTCGTAATTCTTTGAACGCTCAAAGTTAATCTTTGCCTCAAACTCCATCTTATCTTTGCTAAAGCCTTTGATTATATTTACTAAAGTATCAATCTCTGTACCATCGTAAGTAAAAAGCGAATCACCATCTATGAGTTCTGGTATACCACCAACAGAAGAGCAAATACAAGGAACAGCCTTGGTCATAGCTTCTAAGATGGTACGAGGGAGACCTTCTGAACGACTGGGATGTACATAAATATCAATAGTTTCGAACCATTTTTGAACATCATCATGCTTAAACTCGCCTAGAAATTCAATCTGATTAGCAATCCCCAACTCGGCAGCTAGATTGCGTAGACGATTAGGTTTACCTGTTCCAACCATTTGAAATATGTAGTTGGTGAAACCTTCGGCTTTTAGTTTTGCCAAAGCCTTGATGATAGTATCCTGTCCTTTCAACTCTGTATCTACTGATCCTACAGTTCCCAGTACAATCGTTCCCTCTTGCTTCTGAATCTTATTCAAACGTTTTGTCAATGACAACTCATTAATATCAAGGAACTCAATATCCGAACAACCAAGGCTCTTGCCTTTGCATGGGTAGTTACTCTGCAGATAATCCTGTGTAACATAGCAAGCATAGTTAGCTTCTCGAACCATGCGATGGGTGTAATAAGAAAGAGGATAGGCTGACAAACGAACCAATAGACGAGAATGGGCAATCGTATTACGGAATATGTCCTCATTCACTACTGCCATATAGGGTATATGCTTCTTGAGACAAATAGTGCTGGCAAATGAGGCAGCAATGCCACTACGCAAATAGCAGAAATCTGCATCCTTGAGAACCCGTTTCATCAAGCGATTGATAGCAAGAAGGTTCTTCGGATTACGAAACTCCGGTACCTGCTTGTAAGTGATACGAGGGTTAGTTACATCCTTGTATTTAGCCACCTCCTGAGCACAGTTACGATTGATGATGCCTGTATATACTGTCAAAGTATCATTCTCATTTAAGCCCGCAAGAAAACGTGAGAAGAAGTGCTCCGATTTGGAATGATAGAATTGGCCATTGTAATGGTCAATTTCCTGATCTTGTATATATATTACGTCCATTACAAGCTATTTAAGAATATTCAATAAGTTGTTCTAGTTCGATGTAGGCTTGATTTTCTTTTGAAAACAAAGAAATACAACCAAGCATAAAACAAAACCATTACTATTAATTCAAATCCAAAGAATAAATATATCAACACGAAAACACTTCCTGATATATTTAGCATTGCCACATTAGACCGCTCTGACACTCGTACAATTCCAATAATAAACAATAGCGAGAGTATACAGCCTAGTAGTCCAAAATTTGCTATATATTCTGACCAGATATTAACTTGGAAGTTGGAACCCTCCATAAATGTCTCTGCGTGTCCGTTGTAGGCATAGGCCGTTAAATAATTAAAAAAACCATATGGCTTATCTTCCCATAAAAATCTTGGAATGTAACAAGTTATATCATATAAAAGAGTAGCACCATCGTAAGGCAGCATATCCGCTCCATTAAGACGGCTATAAATAGATAATTTCACCTCAGACTCACGGCTAAAATATGCATCGTATGTTTCATAAAAACTATCATCAGTATTTTTAGTTGTGAACATAGAATATACAGCAAAGTAGGCTATAAACACACAAGAAAGTAACGCGCCTTTTTTTACCAGCTTCCAATTAGATTGAGTCTGATTTTTTATAAAATCTACTAGTAATATACCTACAATTAGAAAGGCCAGCAGACCTCTTTTTCCATCTATCCAAATACATATGACACTAGAAAGAAGCATTATAATATTTTTACTTGTGCTCCCTTTAATTAAATAATAATATACCAGTATCGATAGAAAAGACAGATAGATAATATACGGCATTACCAATCTATGATACAAATATTCTACAGCCAGTGGATTATACGAATGAGTGTAAAAATACGAAAAATTCGTGTAGATTTCGGGCGTTGGCGCCAGAATAACTGCAGCTACTGGAGCGAACATCAACAACACAATACATAAACGGTAAAAGCTATTTATAGCTTTTGTCCTTTGAAACATAATATTTACTCTTTTATGTGCAAACTTTTGTGCTGTTGACGTCAATCCTACCATTACAAAAATAGCAAACAAATTATAAAGATATGCAGTGTTTTCATCAGTCAGTGCATTATATAAATATTTAGTATGGGTACCTAATGAATTTACATCATTGAACATATCTACTACCAGCGGCAATACTTGAATAATAAAAAACAGTATACTACATAGGTGTAGTATACTATATCTATTTTTTAATACTGCCTTTAGTGATACAAATAGATAAAAGAGGTCTATTATTATTGTTATTAATGTAAAAAATAGTAACATAATTAAAAACAGCTACTATTATTAGCAAATATTCTTTACGGTTTCTATATATCTGCTTATATAATGCTCCATTGTAAAATGTTCTATGAACAAGTTTCGAAGTTTCTTAGCTTTGACTTTCAATATTCCATTTTCCAACTCATAAATCATTTTGTTGAATTGTGCTTCTTGGTCTTTTATGTCTCCATAGTTATACAAGAAAATACCATACTCCTCTCCGTACCTTTCGAAGAATTTGTTACCACCAGTTCTAGACATAAGAATAGGAATCCCCTCTCTCATGACTTCTAAAGTAACAAGATCAAAATACGTTTCCTTATTGGGCAAAATAAAAATATCCGATGAAGATACCAAACGATTACCATAGTTAATCCAACCTAACTCTTTCCAGTTTGGATGATCAAGTCTGGTTAATGGTTCCTCGTTTCCTGCTATAACAAACTCAAATCTACTATCTTTTGACAAGATATGCTCTGCAAAGAGTTTCAGTTGGTCGTAACCCTTAATTTCATTATGACGCCCCAAATAGCATATTAGATATTTAGAGGAATCTATACCTAATTCTTCTCTATCTAGCGGTTTTGAGATTGGTTTGTCAAGTATCGAACTCTCGCAATAAATGAATTTATCGGTATTGCAATCCTTATAATCTTTTATCTCTTTTTCTACATAATATGGTTCGAGTGCACCTTGCACAGGAAACATTATATAATCCGCTTTTTCCCATCCTTGTAATTCTTTCTTCAAAATTTGTTTTTTTATTAATCTTCGCAAAACAGACCACTTATAAACAATATTCTCTACATCCTCACATGCCTTTGGTTGCGGAGAATGCGTAGTCAGTATAATCTTACCTTCATAAGACCTAAGAAGTTCAGAAGCTCTATACAAATCTCCAGAATTATGAAAATGAATAGCGTCAAAATCATTCAGATTTATACCAGATATAGATTTTGCACTTAGTTTCTTATTCCAATACATTAAGCATCTGAAGGTGCGAAAATACCCCATAAGTGAGAGAATATCCAACTTATGTATTTTCTTCATCAAGTCCTTATGGTTAGTATTTACAGACCTATCAACATTAGGAATGCCTAAATCATCCTTCAAAAAATGTATTTCTGCATCTTTAGTTGGATGCTTCAAAAGGTATTCTCTAATATTGTATAAATATCCAGCAGGACCTCCAGAGTTTTTTAATACATAGTTCAAATCCCATATCAACACTTTTTTCATATACTCAAATATTTTCAATATTCAACACTTGCTCAATCACAGGAGCCATATCAAAATATCTATACTGGCCAAGGCGACCGCCAAAGATAACGCCTTCTTCTTTTTCAGCTAACTTGCGATACTCTTTAGCAAGGGCATTGTTGCGGTCATCGTTTACAGGATAGTATGGTTCCATACCTTCCTCGTATTCGGTTGAATACTCTTCGCTAACAACAGTCTTTGGACAATCATAAACTTCCTGACCAAACATCTCAAAGTGCTTGTGTTCAATGACGCGAGTATAAAGTTCATCGTGACTGGTATAGTTCACAACGGCATTACCTTGGTAGTTAGGTGTATTTTCTACACGAGTCTTGAAGTTGACGGTACGCCAATCAAGCTTACCTAACTTATAGTCGAAGTACTCATCTAAAGCACCAGTATAAACAAGCTTGCTAGCATAGTTCTTCCAATCCTTGTACTCTGAATTGAAGAAATTGACCCCAGTCTTGCATTCCACACCCTCAAGCAATCCTTCGATGAGTTTATTGTAGCCACCGATAGGAATACCTTGATAACAATCATTGAAGTAGTTGTTGTCAAAAATCATACGAACAGGCAGACGCTTGATGATAAATGTGGGAAGATCCTTACAGCTACGTCCCCACTGTTTCTCCGTGTATTCCTTGATGAGTTTGTAGAAAATATCCTTGCCTACAAGGCACAAAGCCTGCTCAGCAAGATTTTGAGGTTCGCGACCACCAAGAGCAGCTACGGCCTCTGACCTCTGATCATCAATCTTTTTCTTTGCCTGTATAGGTGTATGTACCTCAGGCCACATACGGTTGAAAGTATTCATATTGAAAGGTAAGTTGTACAACTCACCCTTGTAGTTAGCTACAGGACAGTTAGTGTAGCGGTTAAACTCAACGATAGAATTCACGAAGTCCCACACCTCCTTGTTGTTGGTGTGGAAGATATGCGCACCATACTTATGCACGTTTATGCCCTCAATGGACTCACAATATACATTGCCACCGAGATGAGGACGTTTTTCAATCACAAGCACTTTCTTCCCTGCTTGTTTAGCTTTGTATGCGAATGTAGTTCCGTAAAGACCAGAACCCACTATGAGGTAATCGTAATGTGGCATAATATATATTATTTTTTGCACTTATTTTTGAGCAAAGTAATAGTTTCGTTTCCTGAAGCAATACATAAAAATAAGTATGTAATACTACCTAATAGAACAGCAATTACAGTTTGTATATAGATATTATCAAACAATAACTTAGTCACATATACTACAGAAACCATAGCTACCAGCGGAAGAAACGTCTGCTTGACAATTGATTTAAGAGAAAGTGGTATGTACTTGTTAACATAATACAATTGATATGCTGCAATAACAAACTCTGTAACAACAGATGCAATAGCCGCTCCATAATGTCCATATGGCATAATTAACAAAACATTTAGCACCACATTGATTATTGCTCCGATAATTGTAGAATATAAAACTATTGTTTCTTTTCCTAATGAGACTAATATCTGATATCCTGTGAAGTTACTAATAGCAATAGTTACAACTGAAACAGTGAGTATTTGCATAGATAATATTGTTGCTTCAAACTCCTTACCAAACATTATGAGAGTACAATCTTCTGCTAGTAGCATAAGCCCTACGGCTACAGGCAAAGATAAAGTAAGTAGCATCGACAGCCCCTTGAAAGCCAGCGACTCAAATTCCAGCTCTCTTCCATGACTTAAGTAGTAGTTTAGTCGAGGTAAGAAAACCGCACTTGCTGCAGCTATCATGACTCGTGCTATTCCAACGGTCTTTGCAGAATTTGTATAGTAGCCAACAATTTCATCACCCTTAAAAAGACTCAACATTGTAGTATCTGCGAGCGTGTATATCTCAATAGCAATCGTTGTAGCTAAAAGTACAAATACAGGTTTTAAATGGCGGCTGACATCAAGGCCATTATATTGGAAATCTACATATTTATGTAAATTAACAACATTAAAAATGTAGTTAGAAACAAGACTCAGGGTAACAATTAAAGCATATATAGGAAAATCGTTTGCATTATGAACAAATATAAAAACTGACGCTAAAGCAAGCAGCTTAACAATAAAACTGCGAAACATTATATAACGATATTCTTCTATACCTTGATAGAACCAGTCAATATTGAAAATATTTGCAAATAATTGAATGCCAACAATAAATGATATGAGTAATTTGTCTTCAAAATAGTCAATTCCTAAAACTATGCCCAAGTATACACATATACATATCAATGTACTGATCGCATTTATTACTGCAAGTTCTGAGAATGTTTTGCTTCGCTTCTCCCTTTCATCAAAGCATTCTGCTATCTTTTTCACTCCATATGTGGGAAGTCCCAAAGAGGCAATTATCACAAAATATGACACTATATTTTGTGCCGATGCGACCTTGCCTACCCCAACTGGCAATAGCACACGTGATACATATGCCATAGTGACCAAAGGGAACAATGCGTTCAAACTCTTGTAAAGTATATTATATATTGCGTTAGAACCTAATGTTCTCATTTATTTCTTGCTTGTTGTTTATTTCTGGATTAAACAAGCGGCTGTAAGCACTCAATTTAGGGCATCCCCTTTTGAAAGGGCACTTTTCTGTGCCCTAAATCGAGTTTTGTTAATTAATTAGTTTTGAAATTAACATTGGCTTGTAGCCAAAGTGATTTTGTCAGGAACCATGTTAACATAATCCCGGCATCCGTTAAAGATTTTTTTGAAAAAAGTTCCGATGAAGTTCCAGACAGAACTGCCATGAAGCTTTACCGTTCCTATCATACTGTGATAAGTTGCAGCCATCCCAGCACCGGCATCACTACCATATTTAAACCGGGCTGATTTCAACTCATTGCCGATAAATACATAAGCATTGTATCCGTCGGACATAATACTCTTCAATTCTGCATCACCCAAAAAGTCTGTAAGTACATCACGACCGCGCGAGCCATTCTCATAGAAGAAAATGGCTGTTTTCTGAGCCTTGTTGACCAGCACCCAAATGTAGCACTTCTTATAGTGATCATATTTACGCAC